>JAMOUE010000113.1 GCA_027068235.1 Deltaproteobacteria bacterium
AACTACATTTACAGGACAGCCTCAAAAGCACCCTTGGGGTAAGCAAACGCTCTATTTATAGATACATTCGTTCTTTGCAGGACGCAGGATTCCCCATTTATTATAATTTCAAAGGGGGAGGTTATTCTTTTTCGGAAAATTATTCTTTAAAAAAAGGTATATTATCTCCTGAAGAACAACTTGTTCTTGCTTTAGCAAAGGAGCTAATAGATTCTTCACTTGGAACAAAGGCAAAAGAAATTTTAGATAGAATTGAAAAAAATACATTTCTTAAGAAGGAACCAAATATCAATAACATTTACATTCAAAAGAGTGTTAGCAATGGTGATATAATAAATAAAATCAAATTGTTAGCTAGTGCCATTTCCGAACATCAGTTGGTCTCATTTAAATATAAAAAAGAAAATATTTTGCAAAAAAGAATTGTAGAGCCATATTTTTTATATTGGACAGGAGATTTTTGGTATTTACAAGCATGGTGCAGAACCCAAAAAGCCAGGAGAACTTTTTCACTTAACAACATAAAACAACTCGAAATACTTGAGAAATATTTTGTGCCCAAAAGCAAACTTTTAAAAAATGCCTTGGTTTATGAAGCAATAGGGCCTTATGTTGACACTGATAAAGAAGAGGTGGTTTTCCAAATTGCCCCAGAAATAAAAGACACATTTTTAAGAAAAAAATGGGTTAAAGATCAAAAAGTGATTGAACTAGAAAATGATTGGCTGGAAATCACTTTTAAAGTAAGAGGTCTAAAAGGACTAAAATTTTGGCTTTATAGATGGATTCCTTATTTTAAAATTATATCCCCTAGGTGGCTTAAAGAAGAAATGCTAAAAGAGCTAAAAAAGACTATAACTTTAATCCAACATTAAAATTTAACAGTTCACTGATCATTGATCCTCCCCCGAAATTATAAAGAGCAAGATAAGACTTATAACAAGGAGATCAAGCAAACTCTATTTAACTGGAGTCGATTTCAACACCATAATGAGAAACAAGTCGTCTGGCTGCAAGGGTAGCAAGAAGCATGGAACCAAGGGCATTAGAGGCGGCAATCATGAACATTATGACTATTTGGTAAGCAACAGCCTGTACAGGTGAGGCTCCAGCCACAATCTGACCTGTCATCATGCCAGGAAGGGATACAATACCAGCCACTGTCATATTGTTAATGATAGGTATCATGCCTGTGCGCACTGCCTGACGGGCGCCTTCTATCACTGCCTCCTGACGAGTTGCGCCAAAGCATAGGCGAAGTTCAACCTCTCGCCTTCTAGACCTCAAATACTCCAAAAATCTATCAAGACACAAACAGATTCCATTTAGGGAGTTGCCAAATATCATTCCAAAGATTGGAATAACATACTGCGGGTCGTACCACGGACGGACCTTGATAACAACTTGCGTAACAAGAAGCCCCACAGCAAGACTTGTAAATGTCATTGTCAAAAGTGCATCCAACCTGATTCCTTTATATTTACTGCGTGACCGCCGTACCGCCTCTCTTGAGGCCATGTATAGCATAAGGGCAAGCCATGCAAGCACGAGCAAAGGCGAGTTAACCTGAAATATCTTTTTTAAGATCAGTCCGATGGCCCCAAGCTGGAGCATACACCTTGTTGCTGCAACAGCCAAAGACCTAGTAAGTCCCAGTTGCAAGGCAAGAGAGATTCCCGAGGCTATCACAATCAGCCCCACTGCTAAAAAAAGATCAAAAGCGCTAAGTTCTATGTAGTGTCCCATCTTTTAGCCTGAATAGGAGATCTGCCTGTTTAGCAAATCGTTCTTCATGCAAAACACAAATTACCACAGCTGGTCTTTGTCTTGAAAAATCAAGCAACAGATCAAAACATTTCTGGGCAAGTTCTGGTTCCAAACCAGCAAGGGGTTCATCTGCCAAAAGGACTGGCGGTGCCCACACAAGACCTCTCACAAGAGAGAGTCGGTGCCGTTCTCCACCGGAAAATCCATCAACACTGTGCGAAAGGCCAAAGTGGCCAAGACCTACCCATTCCATGAGTTTGATAGCTTCATCTCTGCTAAAACGATGACTACCACTGTTTTTGAAAGCAAATGGAAAAGAAAGATTTTCCTCTATGGTGCCAGGAATACAAGGGGCATCCTGCAAAAGTAAGGTTACTTTTGATCTCCACTCAGAAAGTCTCTTATCTGGGTAGATGACATCTCCTAACCTGCGTTCTAAAACATTGGCCTTATTTAGTCCAACGATTGCCCTTAAAAGGGAGGTTTTTCCAGATCCAGAAGGGCCAGTAATAACACAAAGGCAAGGCGGATCGATTTGAAGAGTGACACCACGTAAAAGTCTTCGGCCCATGGGATCTGTAAAACTGATGGTGCCGCACGTAAACCACCCTGGTGGGTCTTTTGACGCACTCGCGCGTGAAGCAAGCTGCCGTTTATTTTCTGTGTTCATTAATAAGGTCCTTCAAAAAAGGGATGGAATCTTATACAGGAACAGAATAGAACGATGTATATTATTGTAAAGAGTTATTATTATTTCGTGAAACTACATGCAAAATTGCAACTTTATATTGCCGAAAATGGCAAGCATAAGGGTACCCTGACTGTTTTTAGCAGGTAACTAAGAGAGCACCTTTACACCAACCTAAGTTTAATTTCTTGACACCTAAATGAAGCTATCCTAAACTTTTCACTTTCTAAAGGATCATGTCTACTAACCCTAATAATATATTTTTTGAAAAAAGGAGAAAATTTGTTATGTCAAGTGACAAGATTATCCAGGTTTCAGATGCAGATTTCGATGAAAAGGTCTTAAAAAGCGATATACCGGTATTGGTTGACTTTTGGGCCGCTTGGTGTGGCCCCTGTAGAGCCATCGCTCCAGTTATAGATCAGTTGGCTGAAGAGTATGAAGGAAAGGTAAAAATTGCTAAGATGAACGTAGATGAAAATCCAGCAACTCCTGGAAAATTTGGGATTAGGGCTATACCTACCCTTATCCTATTTAAGGATGGTAATGTGGTAGAACAGATTACAGGAGCTGTTGGTAAAACAGTAATTGAAAACGCACTAAGTAAGGTTGCTTAAATGACTTTTGACGTAATCATCATTGGTGGCGGACCAGCAGGGCTGGCTGCCGCCATTTATGCAGGAAGAGCCAAGTTAGGCGGCATTATCCTTGAAAAGATGAGCCCAGGTGGGCAGGTACTCATTACAGATTTTGTTGAAAATTATCCCGGCTTTGTAGAAGGTATCAGTGGATTCGAGCTAGTAGAAAAATTTACTGAACATGCCAAACGTTTTGGGATAACAGTAGAAAACGGTGAAGTAAGTTCTATAGAGCCAGTTGGAGCCGAATTTAATCTGAATCTGACAGATGGCAGAACCATCACTTCTAAAACTGTGATTATCACAACTGGTGCTACCCACAGAAAGCTTGGAGTTAAAGGAGAACAAGAGCTTACAGGAAGGGGAGTATCATACTGTGCCACTTGTGACGGGCCTTTTTTCAAGGATCAAGTTGTGGCCGTGGTTGGTGGTGGTGATAGTGCAGTACAAGAGGCCATTTTCTTAACAAAATTTGCAAAAAAAGTTTACCTCATTCACCGCAGGGATCAGCTCAGGGCTATTAAAATCTTACAAGAAAGGGCCTTCTCTAACGACAAGATAGAGTTTATTTGGAACAGCACTGTTGAAGAAATCAAAGGAAAAGACCAAGTAGAAGCTATAAAGATTGTTAATAAACTGACTGGAGAAACCTCCTGTCTAAATGTGGATGGTGTTTTTATATTTATTGGCATAGAACCAACTACACATTTTGTTAAAGGCCTCGTTGATATGGACCAACGTGGTTTCATAAAAACTGACGAATGGATGAGAACCTCTGTAAAAGGCATTTATGCTGCTGGTGATTGCAGGAAAAAGCCGTTATTACAGATAGTAACTGCTGTGGCAGAAGGAGCCACTGCGGCATTTGCGGTGGAACATGACCTAGCATGAACAAAACATTATCTTTTTCCCTTACATTCTTACTGATTTTTACATCTTTGTCTCTTTTGGGTTGTTCTGGCAAGTCAGGAGATTCTTGGCTAAAACGAGTGTTTTCACCACAGGAGGAAGAGGAAGGGCCAATTCCTCCTGAAGCACAGTTGACCGCCAAGGCCATGCACTACTTTGAGATTGGCCGCTACCTTCTTGCCGAAGAAGAATTCAAAAGGATAAGAGACAGGTATCCATTTAGCCCTTATGCTACTGTTGCGGAGCTACGTTTGGCAGATTGTAAATATTATCAAGGTCTTTATGAAGAAGCGATTCCGCTTTACCAAGACTTTGAAAATCTTCACCCAACAAACGATGCCATCCCATATGTAATATTTCAGATTGGAAGCTGTTACTATCACTTGATGGATACGCCAGACAGAGATCAAACAAGCACCCACAAGATGATAGAAACATATACGCGCCTGATAAGACGCTACCCTGATAGCCCTTTCACTGTTGAGGCCCAAAAACGCATAAAAGAAGGCAGGGCTCTGCTGGCTGAACATGAATACGTAGTGGCCCAGTGGTACTTTAGAACAGATCACATCCCGCAGGCCATTAAGAGGCTGGAAAACATTATCACCCTCTATCCGGATACTCCCATTTACTATAAAGCAGTTATGAAAATTGCCGAGCATAAAGATATTGCAGAAAATCTAGATCAATATCTAAAAGAACAAGAAGAAAGAGAAAAGGAAGAACAACTTCACACCACCTCTTGGTGGAAGCGGCTTTGGCCATTTTAAGGAAACCAGTCCGATATTGAAGTGTTACTGGCATTAGCGGTAATCTCCTTTATCCTTTGGATTATCATTATATCCGTTCCGTGGAAGCCGTGGACCACACAGGAACACTTTGATAGATGCCATTATAAAAGCCATACCTATCTGGACGATGTTACCGTACTGATCCCTGCCAGAAACGAGGCAGAACAGTTAAAAAAGACGTTGCCTTCTATATTATCTCAGGGAGAGGGGATCTTTGTCATTGTCGTAGATGATTGCTCAGATGATGACACACAGGAAGTGGCCACACACATATTAAAGGAGAACGGCCTTGTAATAAGAGGAAAGCCATTACCTGAGGGTTGGAGTGGTAAACTTTGGGCACTTGAGCAAGGCTTACCATATGTCAAGACCAACTATATACTTCTTCTGGATGCGGATATCATTCTTAAAGAAAAAGTTTTGTCCTCTGCCCTTTCAGATATGAGAAAAAAGAGGATAGATTTCTTCTCACTTATGGCCTACTTGCAAATGACCTCTTTGGTTGAAAGACTTTTCATGCCTGCCTTTGTCTATTTTTTCAAACTACTTTATCCATTCAAACTGGCAAATAGAAAGGGCTTTTTTGTTGCAGCTGCAGCCGGAGGTTTCATTTTAACAAAAACAGCGGTACTGAAATCTGTTGGCGCATTTTCATCAATCAAGGGAGCTATAATAGACGACTGTACACTTGCAAAGAAAGTAAAGCAAAAAAACTTCAGCACCTTTATAGGCCTTACCAAGTGCGTAAAAACTATTAGAAAATATGAAACATTAGGTGCAATATGGCGCACTGTTGAAAGAACGGCCTACACCCAACTAAAGCACAATCCTTTTCTGCTTCTTTTGGTTACACTTTTGATGGTGATAGCCTTTTTAGTCCCAGTAGCTGGACTCATAAGTGGCCTCATAACACCATCCTATTTGACTTTAGTCATTTCCTCTCTGACCCTTTTTATTATGTTTATTTCTTACAAACCTATTTTGAGGTATTATGAACAAAACAGTTTAACTGGTCTCGCCCTACCATTTGTGGCTACCTTCTATTTGGCAATGACTTGGTCTTCTGCCTTAAAATATTATCTAGGGAAAGGGGCCTCATGGAAGGGAAGACACTACAACTAAACGCAATGGGAAATATGGACAAAAAAAAGCTCACTGTGATTCTCGCCCAACCACGCGGATTTTGTGCAGGTGTAAAAAGGGCAATAAAGATAGTTGAGACAGCCATTGAAAAGTATGGTGCCCCAGTATGGGTGCTTCACGAGATAGTACACAATACCCATGTAATAAAAAATCTATCAGAAGCAGGGGCCATATTTGTGGAAGATATCAATGAAATACCAACAGGTGCCATTACAATCTTCAGTGCTCATGGAGTTGCAACTTCAGTAGAAGAAAAGGCAGCTCAAAAATCATTAAAGGTCATAGATGCAACCTGCCCTCTTGTAAAAAAAGTCCACTATCAGGCACAAAAATACAATAAAATGGGGCATGATATAGTTATTATCGGTCATCATGGCCACCCAGAAGTGGAAGGGACACTAGGACGAGTTGATGGTAATGTTACCGTGGTATCAACCATAGAGGATGTAAAAAAGCTCAAGGTTGCCAATCCGGAAAAGGTTGCCTATGTAACCCAGACAACATTAAGCACTGATGACACCAGGGAACTCATAAAAGAGCTTGAGCGCAGGTTTCCCAATATAAAAGGGCCAAACCTCAGTGACATATGTTATGCCACTCAAAGCAGACAGGACGCTGTGAGAAAACTTGCAGAAGAGGTTGATATGTTACTTGTAGTTGGCTCTCAAAATAGCTCTAACTCCAACAGGCTCAGAGAAACTGGGACTGCACGGGGGCTTCCTGCCTATCTTGTAGACAATGCAGATCATGTTAATCTTAAGTGGTTTGAGAACAAATCAGTTGTAGGAATAACTGCTGGGGCCTCAGCTCCGGAGATTCTAGTGCAAAACATAATCGATATGTTACAAGAACACTTTTGCCTTGATGTAAGGCCACAAAACGGGAAAAAAGAGACAATGCAATTCAAACTCCCAAAGTTTCCAGACTATAATTAATTGAAATAAGAGAATCTTTCAGCATGGCATCTTACCCTAATCCCCAAAAAGAGCTTTCATCAGAAGAGACCAGTTCTAAAGGCCTGTTTTTAGGTCTGGTTGCAATAACTTGCTTGTTTTTATGTCTTTTTCTAGTCTCTCTCTGGATTGTACCCTACTATGGATTTGATGCCATCCACCCATATGCAAAGTGGATTGCTGGTTTTGTAGTGGGTGTTGCTATCATCCTTGTCTTGTGGGCCAGTATCGGCCTACTTTTAAATGCCACAACTGGTAAGTACCTTCCTTTTTTCAAAAAATTGAGAGGGGTCAGCGTTAAATTATTTCTTCCTGTCATGACACTTATAGGCAGGATATTTGGCATATCAAAAAACAAAATTCGCTCCTCATTCATCAGGGTGAACAATGAACTGGTCTTGTCTGAAGCCAAGACATTCAAACCAGACGAGATGCTAATGCTGATGCCACACTGTCTACAAAGTAGCAGGTGCAAAATCAGGCTTACCTATAATGTCAGAAACTGTAAAAGATGCGGCAAGTGTTCCATAGCAGGATTATTAGAGTTAAGTGATAAGTACAATATTCACCTTGCAGTTGCCACAGGAGGCACCATTGCCCGCAGAATAGTGGTAGAAAGAAGACCAAAACTCATCTTGGCAGTTGCCTGTCAGCGGGATCTTGCCAGCGGCATTCAAGACACATACCCTCTTCCAGTATTCGGAATCCTAAACTTGAGGCCACATGGCCCATGTCTCGATACCCTTGTACCCCTCGACCACTTAGAGGCTGCAATCAGACGTTTTATTGACTCGCGTTACTATCCAGAAAACGTAGACAAAAGTCCGATTTCATTACCACCAATCCACTAACTTACAGGAGCCAAAATGTCCATACCACTTATTCAGCAGGTGCGCTTGGGAGCCTATATAACTGGCAACATGCTCAAAAGGAACCAACACTTTCCATTGGTTCTGATGCTCGAACCGCTTTTTCTCTGTAATCTCAACTGTAAGGGCTGTGGAAAGACTGCATATCCTCCCGAAATCCTCAAGAAGAGAATGTCTGTAGAAGAGTGCATAAATGCTGTGGAAGAGTGCGGTGCCCCTGTTGTTTCCATCCCTGGAGGAGAGCCACTTTTACATCCAGAAATACACCTGATAGTAAACGAACTCATCAAGAGGAAAAAATTCATATATCTTTGCACCAATGCCTTACTTGTAGAGAAACGAATCAATCAGTTTTCACCATCTCCATATCTTACCTTTAACATTCACCTCGATGGCCTAGCGGAAAAGCACGACGCCCTGGTAGGCGCTAAGGGTACCTTTGATTCTGCCGTAAATGCCATAAAACTCCTACTCAACCGTGGTTTCAGGGTAACCACTAACACAACATTCTTTTATGGAGAAACACCAGAATCTGCAGAGAAATTTCTAGATTTTGTAACAAGCCTTAACGTTGAGGCAATGACTATTTCGGCAGGCTTTAGTTACGAAAAGGCCCAAGATCAGGAAAACTTCCTCACCAGACAAACTACCATCGAGTTATTTAGAGGCATATTTGAGATACAAAAACGCAAAAAAAAGAAATGGAAATTTAACCATAGCATACTTTATCTTGACTTCCTTGCAGGCAATCAGGACTACCAGTGTACCCCTTGGGGTAATCCTACAAGAAACATGTTTGGATGGCAGTGGCCGTGTTACCTGTTAAACGATGGATATGTACCAACATATCGAGACTTGATTACGAAAACCGATTGGAGCCGTTTTGGAAGGGGAAATGACCCAAGATGCGAAAACTGCATGGTGCATTGTGGATACGAACCAACTGCCGTGGTGGACACTGTTAAGCATCCATGGAAGGCCTTGTCAGTAACACTGACCGGCATAAAGACCAGTGGCTAGCAATACTAAGGCTAAAGATTTAAGTTGCCCTGCCCTTTCCCTGTTTCTGCTTTCCATCTTTTTCATACTGCCAAAAAAGCTTGGTATATAAAAAAGCAGAAAGAAAGACCATTGTAGGGACTAAGATTATTTCAGGAAAAGCCCTATTCTCCGCATTAACAAGCGATAGAGCTGAAAGAACCATACAAAAGAGATATCCAATGCGCCTATAGCGCATTATTTCCCTTAAAATGTACAAATTTACTGTTGGAACAACAAGGGCGAGAAGCATCACAATACTTAATTGGCCAAAAGATAAGGCAAAATATAATTTTTTAAGGGTGATAAAAAGAAGAATAAAGAACAAAGACAGATTGACAAACTGATACTTCATCTTGTCAGCCGGATAGGCCATATTTCTAAGATAAAAATCTAACTCTCCATCCTCATCTTCTCCCTTTAACTTTTCCCTTATTTTCTCCTTAGAGTAACCTTTGTTTAGGAGTTCTTCTATCTTGTCTTCTAGAAAAGCAGCCATCTTTATGTGACAATCCCTTCTTTTTTGAGATAAGCTGTAAAATCATCTAGAAATATATAAAGGGTATTGTTCATGGCTTCAAAATCATGACTGTCTTCAAGTAAAACTTCTGGTCGTTGTATGTATTCACCCTCTTCAAGAAGTTCATCTCCGCAATTCTTTATTAGGTTCTCCAACCCTTCCCTAGTACTTTCTATATGAAACTGAAAACCAACGATCCTATTGTCAAATACAAAGGCCTGATTAGCACATCCTGAAGAACTGGCGATATGCAGTGCTCCCTCAGGCATATCAAAGGTATCACCATGCCAATGAAGGGCATCAAAGGTGGCCGGCATCCTGCCAAAGATAGGAGAGTTCCATCCTATTGGTGTGAGGGACACGGGGAAGAAACCAATCTCTTTGTAAAGATTCTTATGTACCTTTGCTCCCAAGGCTTGTGCCAAAAGCTGTGCTCCAAGGCACACGCCAAGACACGCCTTACCAGCATCAATGCTTTTTTTTATGAAGTCCTTTTCGTCCCTTAGCCACGGATATTCACTATCATCATAAACACCCATTGGCCCGCCCATTATGACAAGAAGATCAAATTCATCCGTTGAGGGCAAATTGTAATCTTCATAAAACTTTGTATAGGTCTCCTCACAGCCTTTCTTCTGAGCCCATTTACTAATTGCCTGCGGTCCTTCAAAAGGGACATGCATGAGATAATGAACTTTCATATCTTAGTCTCCCTGACCTTTGACACCATGCCACTGTTTAAAAAGTGCCTGTTGGGCAAGTTGTAACCTTTCATTATAACACTTCCTGACTGCCTCTATATCTGCCAAATAGTAATCCAGCTCTGGCATCGTCAAAGCCTGATGTCCATCACAAAGGGCCATTTCAGGACGTGGATGAAATTCTGTCAGGACCATATTTGCTCCAGCAATGATACCCTGGGCAGTCACATGAAAGATATCGAATATCCCATCAGGAGCCCTGTCTTTACTGCCTACAGAATGGGTTGGATCAATACATACAGGGAGTCTTGTCAACCTCTTAACAACTGGTACATGGGCAAAATCTACAAGATTCCTATGGGGATCTCCTAGTCGGGACTGTACGCCTCTTAAGCAAAAGATGATATTTCTATTTCCCTCGCTTGCAATATATTCACACGCATTGAGGGAATCCTCCAAACTTAATCCCATACCTCTTTTGTATAGAACAGGAAATTCTGTTTGTGAGCCAGCAGCCTTCAAAAGCTCAAAATTCTGAGCGTTACGTGTACCTATCTGAAGCATAACACCAGTGGGCTTACCAGCCTCTTCCAAGGCCTCCATTATTTCCTCTATATGAATCTCCTTAAGTACCTCCATGGCAATGACTCTTATGTCATACTTACCTGCTAATTCAAAAAGCCAAGGTAAACATGCCTTACCATGGCCTTGGAAATCGTAAGGACTGGTTCGCGGCTTATAAACCCCCATTCTGGCTGTCTTGAGACCGGTCCTTTTCATGTTTCTAAATATGGTCTCAATATTGTCAGGGGTATCCACTGCGCAAGGCCCTATAAAACAATTAAAACTTTGCTGACTAAATTCTATTCCGTTGTAAACGAAACCAACATCGTCTACCTGACCTCCATGACGGCCAATTTGCCTGTATTTGCTTGAAACCCTTACAACCTTTTCAACTCCAGGCATCCGCTCTATTACTTCAGAAGGGATATGATGAGTCGGTCCAATCAGATAGATCTCATTGACAACTCTCTGGGCACCTCTAATACCTGATGAACGAGTCTGTATATCCTCAAACTGTGACAAAAAATCCAAAAGTTTCTGAACTTCTGGCCCACTTGGGTCCACATCCGGTTTCATGATGATTATCATGGCTTAATTCGTCTACCTCTTCGAAAATTTTTGTGTATCTTTACAATCTGGGCAATTTACTCCAAAAACTAATCGTTTCAAAGCGAAATGTGGCGGTAGGGAAAAAGCAAAAAAAAGCCGGCGACTGCCGGCTAAATAATTGTTTTAGGACAAACCTTATTGGACTGCTTCAGACAAACGGGACCCAGGACGAAATTTAACAACCTTCTTGGCTGGTATTTTCATCTTTTTGCCTGTCTGAGGATTTCTACCCGTTCTAGCACTCCTCTCTGTCACATAAAATGTTCCAAACCCCACCAAAGTCACCTTTTCTCCTGCGGCTACTGCATCCATTATTGCATCCATAAAGGCATTCAATGCCCTCTCGGCAGCAGCCTTGGATATCCCTGCACCTGTCGCCATCTGCTCGACCAATTGTCCTTTATTCATGAAGGGCCTCCCAACTCGTAATTATTTGCCCAAATGATGAGCTTATTTTCCTTATCTTATGTAAAATAAGTAAAATGGCAAGGTCTTTTTGGAAAAAAGGACAAAAAAATAAACTTTGAGCCTTTAAAAGGGAGCCTTTTTAGACTTAAGCTCAAAATTGATGCTATTTAGCCTTTCTTTGGTAAGACTTGTACCGGGTTGAATTTGGGTTGCAAGACAGGATGCAGCAGGGATATTCCAAAAATCAAATCCCCATTTCCTAAGAATAGATCTAATATCTGACTTGGTAAACCCAAAAATTGCAAGTGGGGTTTGGATCTCAAGTTCTAAAAGGGCATAAAGCCCTGGCCTGTGACTGAATAAGTCGTCAAACTGTGTGCCATCAAAAACATTATCACATAGTCTATCTCTCTTAGAAATTGCAGACTTTATAGCAAGATATAGATTCTTTTTACAATAGTAACAACGTAGTCTATCATTCTTTTGGATTTCAGGAATATTAAGTGGCTCCCAATAAATTTCCAGCACGTCAACACCAATCTGCCTACCTACCAAACGTGCCTGATCCAGAGCTTCAACTGAAACAAAACAAGAATTGGCTAGAACAGGATATATCTTGACTCCAGCCCACTTTAACGCCGATATCAACAAAAATGCGCTGTCAACACCACCAGAAAATCCTATGGCGCAACTTCCTTTTAAATTGCCCCAATAGTTTTTCAGTTTCTCAAGCTTTGACGCAATTGACAGACTATGATGGTAATTTGTCCTGCGGTTGACCAAGGAGGAATTTGCCCTCACTTATCCATTCTTTCAAGATTATGGCAATCTCACGGGCCCTAACATAACTCGAAAGGGGAGCAGTCTTCA
>JAMOUE010000114.1 GCA_027068235.1 Deltaproteobacteria bacterium
CCTATATCTTCCATTATCTGACTGCTTTTATGGATTTCATCAGAATATTTTTGAAGGAGTGATGCAAAACTTGACTCTTTCATCAAGGCATTGGCATAACGCTTATAAAGTGTTACTGCCTCTTTTACACTTGTTTCAACACGTTGATTTTCATCCATAACAATATTACAAAGCTAGATGCTCCAAACAAACATCACCCTGTTTACCGCCTCGCTTATCTTTTTGCCTTTCTGAAAATTTGTGACATTACAAATAGATAATCTTTGGCTGGACATTTTTATTTTCATCAATATCACACAACATGACGCTAGGCTTTTCACCTAGCCTTGGCATACTAACACTGCCTGGATTCAAAAATAAAACACCGTCCTTTTTTTCAATATAAGGGGTGTGAGTATGACCAAAAACGACCATATCAATCCCTGCTGCCTTTGGCTCTATATCTAGTAGGTATGGCTCATGAATCAGATACAAGGATATGATATCTAAGTCGATAAAATCTTTTCGTGGAAAATGTTGCCTTATAACAGCGCCATCCATATTACCAGCTACAGCGAAAACTTTTGCTATCTGCTCAAGCTCGCCTATAACAGAAGTAGAACCTATATCACCTGCATGTAATATGGCATCAACTCCCTTAAATAACTCCAGTGCCTTTTCTGGCAAATTGCCGTGAGTGTCTGATATTATACCTATTTTCATAACCATTTAAAAATTGCAGACTAGTGAAAATGACATCTTCCTAACGTCACCTAAAAATATTTCCAATAATGATTAGCAGTTTTTCTAGACCTTTTTGTAAAAAACCAGCAAGCTACATTAAATAAATTTGGAACTCTTTGCAATTTTTTACTGCTTTTTATTGACAATAACAGAGGAAAGTGTTTAGATTCTTCGCCGTTTCAGGGAACTATTTGGTTTATTCCTAGGCTGAAGGATCTGGGTGTATATTTATGCCCTTAAAATCAGGAACCGGATGCTGTCCTACGCAGGCCGGCTAAAGGAGGCTGCCTATGGCTACTGCAACTCCTCTACTTCAAAAAGACATTCGTCAGGGTGACCAGAAGGCAGAAATGCTAAATAGCTCCTTTGCCTGCGGTCTTTCTACACATCTGCTTGTGGAGATGTGGAAGACCCCGTTTTCGTCTCTGGCTAGTGCGGACGTAATAGGCACAGTGTTAGAAAAGGCGGCCTCAACGTGCACATCCTTCAATTCTCCTGATGACATCAAGATAAACACGTATCAATTTGATCCTTATGGCGTATCTGCAACGGTATCCAATCCGGTAATGCATATCCTTATACACACATGGCCAGAAAGGGAGTATGCAGCCCTAGACATATTTGCCAGGGATCAAGGTCATGCACACAAGATACTTGAGAGCCTCAAATCCACCCTAAATCCTGGTCATGTTGAGGTAATCGAATTAACCAGAGGCCAACTGCTTGAAATGGAGGACACTTGACTCGCTACTGGTGGTCTGAGAGAATCGGACCAGGTTTTACCCACGGTTATGAGATTGAGCCCCTGTTTGAGCAGCGCACTCCATACCAGCGTTTGCTAATATTCGACAATCCCCAATGGGGAAAGGGGCTTGTTCTTGACGGCATAGTACAGACTACTGTGGTGGATGAGTTCATCTACCACGAGATGATGGTCCATGTACCAATACAGGCCCGGCCTGAACCAACACGCTCTGTGCTCATCATTGGTGGAGGAGACGGAGGAGTGTTGAGAGAGGTGCTCAAGTACGACTCTGTTGAACGTGTTGTGCAGGTAGAGCTTGATGAAGCAGTCATTGTGGCCTGCAGAAAATACATTCCTGAAATATGCGGTAATTGGAATGATCCAAGGGTCGAGCTGATTATTGGAGACGGGGCAAAGTATGTAAAAGATGCCAGCCTTAGAAAAGAGCAATTTGACGTAATAATCCTTGACTCTACAGATCCCATTGGGCCAGCCATTGTGCTATTTGAAAAGCCATTCCATCAAGACCTTGCAGAGTGTCTTACAGATACTGGGGTTGTAATACGCCAGTCTGGGCTTCCTGTCACAATGCCAAAGGTTATGCCCTTTATAAGGGCAAGATTTCTCGATGTGTTACCAAATGTGCAGGTTTATTTGGCTCCCATGCCTACTTATGGTGGAGAAATCGCCTTTGTTGCAGGATCAAAGGATAAGGCTCTATCCCTTGAAGATCCAGTTGGCGAATTCAATGGCCGCTACTACAATCCATCTATTCATAGGGCCTCTTTTTGTCTGCCAAACTGGTGGAAAGACCTCATAGATGGCTACACTGACGATGGAACCATCCCCATAGAGACCCCATCTTACTGGTAAGGTGAAAAACTGTTCTATTATTGGCTTTCTTACTGACTTTGGACAGGTTGATCCTTACGTTGGTATTTGTAAGGCTGTTATTGCTGCTATAAATCAACATTCAACTGTTATCGATATCTCCCATGAGGTTGCCCCACAAGACATCCTTCAAGCTGCCTTTTATCTAAAGGCTGCTGCCCCATCCTTTCCAGATGGCTCTATTATACTTGCAGTAGTAGACCCAGGAGTGGGATCTCATAGGGCTCCAATAGTTGTAGAAAATGGAGACCATTGTCTTGTTGGCCCTGATAATGGGATCTTTGACCTTATAATGAAAAAAGATGCCCATACCTACAAAATAGACCATGAGAAACTCAAATTAGCCCTTTGTCAGAGAAAGATAACTGTACATGAAAGTCACACATTTCATGCTAGGGACATCTTTGCACCAGCAGCGGCACTGATATCAATTGGCATGTCTCCTTTAGGATTTTGCACTCCCATTGAAACTCCACCTAAAAGGCTCAAATTCCCTGTTGCCAAGGCTAAAGAACACTATATCCAGGGTGCCATATTCCATTTTGACAGATTTGGAAACGCAGCAACAAACATTAGCACTGAGGAACTGGGCCTACTTGCCTGCAAAAACAGATACATAGAGGTTACAATTTTTAAAAAGGATGGCACAAAAATGATTATTCCCTTTGGTCAGACGTTTTCAAGTGTACCAGATGGTCTGCCTGTCTCATATATTAACAGCTTTGGCCTTTTGGAGATAGCTGTCAACAAAGGAAATGCCCAAAAAGCACTTGGCCTTCACATAGGAGACATGGTCAAACTCACCTGCAACCTTGGCCAAATTTCTTGAAAAAGTAACCTGTTCAGCCTAAGCTTTGAGAAAAGACAGAAAGAGACTAGACGCAAAATCACCATGGACAAACAAACGAAACCAAAGGGCGTGCTCCAAAAGACAAAGCTTCTCCTTGACATGATAAAGTTTGAGCACACCATCTTTGCCCTACCCTTTGCCTATGTTGGCGCCTTTCTCGCAGCTCGCGGCATCCCAGACTGGAAGACCAACCTATGGATTCTTGCAGCCATGGCCGGAGGCCGCACTGTGGCAATGGGTGTAAACAGGATTGTTGACTATCACTTTGATGCCAAAAACCCACGTACAAAATCAAGGCCGCTTGTAAGCGGACTGGTAAAAAAGACAGAAGCCTGGCTAATGGTTATTCTTGCCGCTGCTGTCTACTTTATAGCAAGTTGGAACCTAACCCCCTTGGCCTTTAAGCTTTCACCTTTCATACTATTTATTCTGGTATTTTATTCCTATACAAAAAGGTTCACTCCCCTTTGTCATCTGTTTCTCGGATTTGCAATTGGCATAACTCCAACAGCAGGATGGATAGCAGTTAGAAATTCCATTGATGCGCTTCCGTTACTCCTTAGCATAGGAGTTATGTTTTGGATTGCAGGGTTTGACATTCTCTATGCCTGTCAGGATGTGGAGTTTGACAAAAAAGAGGGCCTATACTCCATTCCTGCATGGCTAGGGGTAGAAAAGGCCTTCAAGGTCTCAAGTATCCTGCACATCCTTGCCTTTGTATCATTTATGGCTGCTGGGATAGTTGCACATTTGAACTGGATCTATTTCCTAGGGATGGTCATTGTGTTCATCCTGTTGATCCTTCAAAGGAGGGTAATCACGCCAAAGGATCTAAGCCGTATGAATCTGGCCTTTTTCCGGTTAAATGCAGCAATCTCCATTATACTCTTTTCCTCTACTACTATATCGCTTTTGACTGCTGGCTAGAGGTAGCCTAATGACGTTGCAACGGTTTAACCTAAAGGCCAACATACTTGAGAATATCGAAATCAGGCCCGACATATTTTTGATGAAGGTATCTGCTCATCAGATCTCACAACATGCAATTCCTGGCCAGTTCTGCATGTTGAGATCAAACCTGATTGATGGATACGACCCATTGTTAAGACGTCCCCTTTCAATACACCGAGCTTGTAAAAAAACAGGCCAGTTAGAATTTCTTTACCGGGTTGTTGGCAGGGGAACCAAGGCTCTTGCCAAGCATAAACCAGGTGAAAAGGTGGATCTTCTCGGGCCCCTTGGCTCAGGATTTCATGTAAAGGATCATGAGATTCCAATTCTCGTAGGAGGAGGGCTTGGCGTTGCTCCCTTGCTTTTTCTTGCAGAAAGTCTCCCAGGAAGAAAAGGGGTTGTAATTATTGGAGCGGTCACCAAGAGTCAACTTCTTAGACTTGAGCCACTTCGTGAAACTGGTCTTGAAATATTGTTGACCACTGAAGATGGCAGTTTTGGAAACAAAGGGCTTGTAACAGAAGTGCTAGACAGATTGCTTACAAATCTAGATAATGATGCCAAAAGGGATGTTGCCATATTTTCATGTGGTCCTATGCCTATGCTTAGAGCCATTTACCACCTTTGCCAAGACCAGGGGGTGAGATGCCAGGTATCCCTTGAGACTGTAATGGCCTGTGGAAGTGGTCTGTGTTTGGGATGCGCCTTACCAGCCAGGGACGGCTACGTGCACGTATGCAAAGAAGGGCCATGTTTTGAAGCAGACCAGCTAGAGTGGGAATAGAAAGAGATGGCAGAAACAAAAATAGATGCTGCACAACGGTCTAAAATTAATCTGAAAGTAGATATAGGTGGCCTCATACTCGACAACCCCATCCTTTTGGCCTCTGGCACATGCGGCTATGGAATGGAGCTGGCAGATCTCATCGATCTAAAAAGCATGGGGGCGATTGTAGTAAAAGGCATCTCGCTTGAACCAAGGCAGGGCAACCCTCCTCCGCGCATACATGAAACGCCTTGCGGGCTCCTAAATGCAATAGGGCTTGAAAATGTTGGCATAGAGGCGTTTAAAACAAAACAGCTACCCTGGCTTAGGGAACAAGGCATCAGAACCATAGTAAACATACTTGGGAACACCATTTATGAATATGAAAAGATGGCCCAGGAGCTAGATGGCCTTGCTGGAGTAGATGCGCTAGAGGTCAACATATCTTGCCCAAACGTCAAGGAGGGAGGAGTTGCCTTTGGAACAAACCCACAATCTGCTGCTCAGGTTACCAAGGTTGTTAAAGATGCCTGTTCATTGCCAATAATAGTAAAGTTGTCACCGAACGTAACCGATATATGTGAAATAGCGTGTGCAGTAGAAGAAGCTGGTGCAGATGCCCTGTCTCTAATCAACACCATACTGGGAATGGCCATAGATATTCATAGGAAAAAGCCTGTCCTTGGCAACGTATTTGGTGGTCTTTCAGGCCCTGCAATAAGGCCTGTTGCCCTCAGGATGGTTTGGCAGGTTGCAAGGGCTGTATCCATCCCGGTTATTGGCATAGGCGGCATAAGCACATGGAAAGATGCAGTGGAATTCTTCATGGCAGGTGCTACAGCGGTTCAGATCGGTACGGCCACACTTGTTGATCCTAGCACCAGTGAAAAAATCTTAACGGGCATGGTTGACTTCATGCTTAGAAATAATTACCACTCAATAGGTGAACTTAAGATCAGGGAATAAATAACCAGATATTTAATAATTATTGGCCTTGACAAAAGGCCACCAAGAAGTTAGATAGGCAAGCCTCTAAAGTCTTCCGACGCTAGGCTAGAACTCTTTAGATTCGGTTCGTCCGCAGCAAATTCAATTGTTTTACATAGCTTTAGAGGATAGACATAAAGGCCTTTTAAGGTCTAAAGAAACAATTTTGTCTTATTTAAGAGGTAAATGAAGATGAAGAAAGATCCGCAGAAAGTCAGGAACATTGGTATTAGTGCCCATATCGATGCAGGTAAGACGACCCTTACCGAGCGAATCCTCTACTACACAGACAGGATTCATGCCATACATGATGTAAAGGGCAAGGATGGCGTTGGTGCCACCATGGATTTTATGGAACTCGAAAAGGAACGTGGCATCACCATCACCTCTGCTGCTACTTACTGCGAATGGAACGGTCACGAAATAAATATAATTGATACACCAGGCCACGTTGACTTTACAATCGAGGTTGAAAGGGCCCTGAGGGTGCTGGATGGCGGCGTACTGGTACTCTGCTCTGTTGGTGGAGTCCAGTCACAGTCAATCACTGTTGACCGTCAGATGGCACGATACAAGGTCCCTTGCATTGCCTTTGTTAACAAGTGCGATAGAAGTGGCGCAAACCCCTTCAAGGTTGTGGAACAGCTCAAGGAAAAACTGCACCACAATGCAGTTGCCATGCAGATCCCTATTGGCCTTGAAAACGACTTCAAGGGAGTGGTTGACCTTATAAAGATGAAGGCCGTTTACTTTGAGGGCCAGCAGGGTGAAAAGCTAAGGTATGACGAAATCCCAGCTGAACTCAAAGAAGAAGCTGAACAGAGAAGAGAAGAACTTATTGACGCTGCTTCCATGTTTTCTGAAGAGCTGATGGAAGCCGCCCTAGAAGGCGAGATACCTGAACAGCTCCTAATCGATGCCATTAGAATTGGGACCCTTAAGAGGGAGCTTACTCCTGTCTTCATGGGTTCTGCATACAAAAACAAGGGCGTGCAACCCCTTTTGGATGCTGTAACCTGGTATCTTCCACATCCTGGCGAGGTGGAAAATATTGCTCTTGATCTGGACAATGATGAAAAAGAGGTGGTCCTAAAGCCAGACCCAGAGGCCCCTCTTGTCTCTTTGGCTTTTAAGCTCGAAGAAGGACGATATGGCCAGCTCACATACATCAGGGTTTATCAAGGTACCCTTAGAAAGGGTGATTTCATCGTAAACTCTAGGACTGGCAAGAAGGTGAAGGTAGGACGTGTTGTCAGGATGCACGCAAACCAGATGGAAGACATTGAGGAGATTCCTGCAGGCTATATTGGCGCACTTTTCGGCATTGACTGCGCCTCTGGAGATACCTTTACATCCCCTGGCATTCGCTACAGCATGACTTCCATGCACGTTCCAGAGCCTGTTATATCGCTTGCTATTGTGCCAGAAGACAACAAAAGCCAGCAGAATATGTCAAAGGCACTCTCCCGCTTTGCAAAGGAAGATCCGACATTCCGTGTCAGGGTAGATCACGAGACAGGCGATACGATCATCTCTGGAATGGGAGAGCTTCACCTCGAAGTCTATATAGAGAGGATGAAAAGGGAATACAACGCCATTGTCCACACTGGCGCCCCTCAAGTCGCCTACAGGGAAACTATTACCCAGAAAGCAGACTTTAACTACACCCACAAGAAACAGACTGGTGGTGCTGGTCAGTATGGTAGAGTTGCTGGATATATGGAGCCTTTTGATGGAGAATTTGAATTTGTAAACAAGATTGTTGGAGGAGCAATTCCAACAGAATTCATCTCCTCTGTTGAAAAGGGCTTTAGAAGCGCCCTTGATAAGGGGCTGCTCCTTGGCTTTCCAGTTACTGGAATAAGGGTTGTGATAAATGATGGTCAGGCACACTCTGTTGACTCATCTGATACCGCCTTTCAGGCTGCTGCCAGAGGCGCCTTCAAGGAAGGATTTAAAAAGGCAAAGCCTGCAATCCTAGAGCCGATCATGAAGGTGGCAGTAGAGACGCCTTCCGAGTTCCAAGGTGCTGTTATGGGCACACTCAACCAGAGACGCGGCATGATACTTGGTGCCCAGGACGAAGGTGATACCTGTGTAATAGAGGCCGAGGTTCCCCTTTCAGAGATGTTCGGTTACTCCACTGACCTTCGTTCCATAACCCAGGGCAAGGCACAGTTCACCATGGAATTTTCTTGCTACCGTCAGGTACCCAAGGCCATTGCTGATGAACTGGTAAAAAAGGCCCAGGAAAAGAATAAAAAGGCCGCATAATGGATGAAGGTTAGTGAAAAGAGGAAAAAAAATTGCAGCCCTTCTTGCTGCACAGACAGGGATAATGTCGTATATCTCAGGGAAAGGTCAATTGCCATGCTGAAAAAAGATCTAATTTTAAGAAATCCCTTACGAATACTTGGCACTGAAGATAAAGAACCTCTTAAAGAGGGAGAATTTGGTGCCGTTTTGGCCAAGGCCGGTGTAGGGAAAACGGCCTTTTTGGTGCAGCTTGCACTAAGCAATCTTCTAAGGGAAAGAAACGTACTCCACGTAAGTCTCACCCAGCCGGTGAGAAAGGTCTGCCTTTGGTATGAAGAGGTGTTTCATAACATTTCAACAGAGTACGACCTGAAAAATACCTCCGAGCTTTGGGATACAATACTTCCCCACCGTTTCATCATGACCTTTAACGTGGATGACTTTTCAGTTGCCAAACTGGAAGAAAGGCTAAACGACCTGACAGAACAAGGCATATTTTTCCCTCAACTAGTCATTATCGATGGGCTCCCAATAAGTGACGAGAGCAGGGAATCTCTTGCTGAACTCAAGATTTTGGCCAGAGAGATGGGATTTCCCATCTGGTACGCAATTACTGTTAGGCCAGATGATGCCCTTGAACCAGGGCAGGTTCCCTCATCTGTGGAGTCTCTAGCCGATCTATTCGAGGTCTTGATAGGTCTAAAGGCAGTAAAAGGCAAGATCAATGTCATGGTGCTTAAAGGCCAAAGGAATGAAGACGCTGGTGATGTATTTCTTGACCCTGCCACGTTACTTATAAAAAACCGTGAATGATAAGCCTGACAGCCCACTTCTCAGCTTAGAGAATCTCAAGGTTACAATAAAAGACAAAAAGCGCCCCTTGCACCCTGTAAGGGGCGTTTCATTTTCTATTGATAGAGGCCAGAGGGTATGCCTTGTTGGTGAGTCTGGATGTGGAAAGACCATGACTGCCTTTAGCATCCTCAGGCTTTTGCCAGAGGATCGTTTCTTCATCTCAGGAAGAATAAATTTTGATGGCAGCGATCTTCTCTCTATGAATCAGGAACAGATGAGAAAGCTTCGCGGAAATCACATAGGCATGGTCTTTCAGGAGCCAATGACGGCCCTGAACCCGGTGCTTTCCATTGGCTTTCAGATAGTAGAGGCCATCAAGGCCCACAACAAGACCATTTCAAAAGACAAGGCCAGAGAAATCGCCCTTTCAACTATGAAAAATGTTGGAATTCCAAATCCAGATCTGATTTACACGCAATATCCCCATCAGCTCTCTGGCGGCCTAAGACAAAGGGTGATGATTGCAATGGCCCTTTCATGCAATCCCCGATTACTCATTGCAGATGAACCAACCACTGCTTTGGATGTGACCATACAGGCCCAGATCCTTGAACTCATCTGCCATCTGAGTGTTGAAATGAACTTGGCACTCCTGCTCATCTCACACAACCTTGGTGTAGTTGCCCAGATTGCCCAAAGGGTGCTTGTAATGTACGCAGGAACCATAGTGGAAGATGGACCTGTGACAGACCTGTTTAACTCCCCGCTTCATCCTTACACCAAGGGTCTCTTGGCATCTGTACCTCATGGCGAAGGGATGAAGAAAAAAAGATTGACATCTATTCCTGGTAGAGTACCGGCCCTCAATGAAATACCCGAGGGCTGTGCATTCAAAGACAGGTGTCAAATGGCAAAAAAAATTTGCAGCGAATCTGCACCTAAACTCAAAAAGGTAGATAGGAGTAGGAGTGTAGCGTGTCATCTTGTGACATAATAAACAACCATTAGTACCATTATTTCATCCGACAGCGCATGTGATACGGACAAGACTACAGCACAGCCTACCAAAATATATTAAGAGCACCCAAAATGACAAATCTTGGTGCTGTTATTGCGGGTGTAAGTAAAGCAACCTTTTCTCATTTAAGGGGCACACTTTTTTTCCCAGTTGATCTTATCAAGTCCCATTCGCTCACGTGCCTTTGGAAAGGTGACTTCTTGCTGGATCTTACATGCCTCTTCCCACGTCAGCACTCCATCAGAATACTTTCCTTTTTGTATATTAAGCCATTCTATGGAGGTTGTTCCAATGGCCTTTGCAAGAAGGTTAATTCTGTTATCAATATCAATGTTATTAGGGGAGAATCCATAACTCTGGATAACTCCCTTAAGCTTTTCAAAATCTTCTTCAGAAAATTTTTTTCTACCCAATCCGTTAAATTCGGCCTTACGACCAATTAAGGCAACAAATGGCTTTTTCTCAGCTCCACTATAGATTCCATTGAATTTAGCCTTATATAAGTAGGCACCCTGTAAGTTGACCAGCGATAGGTCGGCACCCTGCAGTTCAGCCCATCCTAAATAAGCACCTTGTAAGTCGGCACCCACCAGATAAGCACCTTGTAATCTTGCTCCTGATAAATTAGCAACTTGTAACTCAGCTCCCACTAGGTAAGCACCCTGTAAATCGGCCACCGATAAGCTAGAACCTAGCAAGTTTGCTTTTAATAAGTTAGCACCTTGCAACTTGCTACCTGATAA
Source organism: Deltaproteobacteria bacterium (assembly GCA_027068235.1). GTDB lineage: Bacteria > Desulfobacterota > Dissulfuribacteria > Dissulfuribacterales > QOAL01 > JAADCZ01. The sequence continues at coordinate 10,726 of JAMOUE010000114.1, forward strand.
ATTAGCACCTTGTAGGTTAGTTTTTTCTAGGCAAGCACCCTGTAAACGGGTCCAGGAAAGATTAGCGCCTTGAAGGTTGGCTCCGGATAAATAAGAACCTTGTAAATTGCTCCAGGAAAGATCAGCACCTTGAAGATCGGCCTCTGTAAGGCGGACACATTGTAAGTTAGCCTTTGATAAATGAGCATTTTGCAAATTCGTTCTTAATAGATTAGCAAATTGTAAATCTGCTTTTACTAGGTAAGCACCCTGTAAACGGGTCCAGGAAAGATTAGCGCCTTGAAGGTTGGCTCCGGATAAATAAGAACCTTGTAAATTGCTCCAGGAAAGATTAGCGCCTTGAAGATCGGCTCCCAACAGGTAAACATCTTTCAAATTGACTCCTACCAGATGAGCATCCTGCAAATTTGCCCATGATAGATTATCAATATCTTGTAAATTGGTTCCTGATAGAGTGGCGCCTTGTAAGTTAGCTCCTGACAGATTGGCATCTTTCAAGTTAGCTTTTAATAGATTAGCATTTTTTAAGTTAGCTCCTACTAGGTAAGCATCATATAGATTGGCCCATGATAGATCACCACATTGCAGGTTGCATTCTGCTAGCTTTGCATTATGTAAATTAACACTTGTTAAGTTAGCTTTTTGTAAGTTAGCCAGTGATAGATCTGTTTCTCCTAGATTAGCTTCTGCTAGATAAGCACCCTGTAAGTTTGTATTAAAGAACGAGGAATGTTGTAGTTGACTACCTTGCAGGTTGGAGCCAATAAGCTCGGCGTCTCGAAAATCAAAGTTTACCATTTTACTATGTGAAAAATCAGCTAATACCAGTTTCCTGTTACGAAGATTAACCTTATAGGTCTTTTCATCCTGCTTATCTTCCTGATTTTGATAAGCCTTAGCTTTACTGAAATTAGAATTTACATTCACAGTGGCATGCATTACTTCTAAGCGGGGAAAGTAAGATAAAATTTTGGGTCTTTCTTTTATTTTCAAGAGGCTAGAAGGATTGTTCAATAGATAAGAATAAACACTCAATATAATTATTATAAAGAATGGATAGATAAACACTAACAGCGTTAGCCACTTTTTTAATGAATAAGGAATAAGAAAGGCGATTAGCAACAGATCTAACCAGACATATACTGCATGCCAACTAGATATAAAGATATTTTGATAATCGGTAAACCTAATGAAAAATGCTATTAAAACGCATAAAGGAAAACAATACACCAAGAAATCTATACTGATTTGAATCCAACGTTTCTTTGCAATATTAACTGCGTCTGATACAGGAGAAGGGGTTGCCTCTGTTGTTTTTGTTGAAGAGGCCTGTTGCAACTCCCTTTGTTGAAAGTGCCTGTGCATCCATAAGATTCCAATATGAAGGATTAAAATGACTAATGGACATATAATATAGAAGAAGCGCAGAGGAAGTGGAATAGGAAGGCCTGGAATCTCTATGGGCTTTTCCAGTAAGATATCATAATCCGAAGTACCTAAAACAATAAATAAGGCATAGGCACAAAAAAGGGAAAAGAAAAGGATTCTCATGATGTGCCATTTGAACTTATCTGTATCTGCAAAGGAAATTAGATTCTTATCGTTTTTCATCTCCAACTTTCCCTAAAAGGGTTTATGAAGGCC
>JAMOUE010000115.1 GCA_027068235.1 Deltaproteobacteria bacterium
GTAAAAATGGAATCTCTTTTTTATCGCTTTAATCCCTGGTGGGAATCACCCTATCAGCCCAATTTCATATCAAGAGAGACTTATCTAAAAAATCTCCTGGCACTTCGAGCCACAAAAGACATCATCCTTATTACAGGACTTCGCAGAATTGGCAAAACAACCCTGATGAAGATGGTAATTCACTCTCTTATTAAGGATTATGACATAAAACCAAGCCATATTTTTTATATTTCTCTCGATTTCTATGGTTTGGAACATTACTCAATTCTGCAAATCGTTGAAGAATTCCTAAAAATCCAAGGGATCTCAACTGGCCAAAAAACATTCCTTTTTCTGGATGAAATCGCCTATAAAAAAGACTTTGGTCTCCAGCTGAAGAACCTATACGATACCTTTAATGTCAAAATCTACGCTTCTTCATCTTCAGCCTCAGTTTTGAAAGATGAAAAGGCTCTTTTGACAGGACGTGAAAGAATAATTGAGGTTTTACCTCTGACCTTTCAAGAGTTTTTGAAATTTAGAGATATTTCTATAAAAAAGGCTGACAACCACCTTTTTGAACAAACCTTCTTGAAGTACATGGAAGTGGGGGGAATGCCAGAATATGTCCTTACCTCTGACCCAGAGTATATAAAACAACTAATTGACGACATAATCTATAAAGACATAATCAGCCGCCACAATATCAAAAATGAGACCACAGTAAGAGATTTTTTCCGTCTTCTTATGGAACGGGTAGGAAAGCAGGTAAGCCTTAACAAGATTTCCAAAATTTTGGGCATAAGCGTGGATACTGCCAAGCGATTCCTTGGCTATTTTTCAGCCTCCTTTTTAATCTATCCGGTAGAAAGGTGTGGTAAACTGAATGAACGCATTAAAAGCCCTAAAAAGGTGTATGCAGGTGACGTTGGGATTCGAAACACCGTAACCGGAATGAGGGACCTTGGGGCCATTTTTGAAAATCTTGTATTTTTTGCAATAAAACACAAAAGGCCATGCTATCTTCTGCAAAACGGTATTGAAATCGACTTCTTCACAGAAGACAAATGGCTGATAGAGGCAAAATTTGGGCAAAAACTTACTGAAAAACAGGCAAAACTTCTAAACTCGATAGAAGCAAAGGGTCGACTGGTTGTGGATTCATTGGAAAAGCTTGAAAAGCTCTATGAACTTTTTCATCGGATTCAGGCTGCTGATCCCTTTTTCAATAAAAAATGAGGCGCTTCAATGAAGTATTTGGAAGCAATAAACAGTTTTATTATCATTATTTGCCTGTCCCTCAATTCCTCAATAGGCTCCTTATCACTAATCTGGCTCTACCAATCAAGAGTTTGGCAGTGGTTCGCCAAGAAAACGAATATTTTTGTTGCTCAAGACAACTTGTGTTTTCTCCGGATGCAACTCGAGGCCGAGCATCTTAAGCTTGTCTTCAGCAAATTCCAATGCTGCTAACGCCTTTTTCTTCGTGTTAGCAAAAAGAAGAAAATCGTCGGCAAAACGGACAAATGGTATATTAGCCTTAGAAAGGGCCATATCGAACTGGTGAAGATAAAGATTACAAAAAAGAGGCGATAGAATCGATCCCTGACAAATGCCTCGGGGGCTTCTCAGCATACTACGGTGATGAGCCCCTTGGGCCAGCCACATTTCTATAATTTTCATGGTCTCACCATCTCTGATAAAAGATTTGAGCACCTTCTTTAGTGGTTTGTGTGGAATTGAGTCAAAAAAACTTCTTATATCCGCATCTACCAGCCAAGACTGCCCAATACGTACCCGCTCCCTTACTTTTTTAAGGGCCAATTGAACACTACGCCCAGGCCTGTAGGCATAAGAATCATTATGAAATATCTTTTCAGCCCGTGGTTCTAAAACAGTGAGCAAGGCACGCTGAACAAATTTATCTTTAAGATAGTGCGCAGACAAAATTCTTACCTTGCCATTGGGCTTTGGCAATGGAAACTGCCGTAATGGAAGGGGCTTGTAATTACCAGACAATACTTCCTCCCGGCATTCAAGAATGTGTTTGAACAAATGCTGCTCCAACTGGTCTCTGGAGACTGTTAAGGACCAAGGTGTATGTTCTCTACGCAGTCGGCGCCACGTCGTATTCATAACATCTGGACTCATAGCCTTTTGCAGTAGTGACTTAGCCATCTTATTTCTCCAGCAATTTCATATATTGCCTGGCCTGCGCTGTTTGGCCATTGATTAATTCTCTAAGTGGTCCATAGCGATCTTCTTCATCCCAAAGCCTTGGCCAATTTTCACGATATGTAGCCCAACTGCTGAAAAACATGGGTCTGGCCTTTTTACTCAGCCGACAACCGGTATCTTTTCTGTAAAAGAATGAAGTGGAATCGAGTTTGGTTTCATTTATCCATTTGAGCACGAAATTATCTACACCTGTTCGAAAAACCTCCATAAAGTCCAGTGCGAGGGATTCACGGCCAGGATAATCCTGATGCAAAAAACCAAGGGATGGATCAAAGCCTGCAATTAGTATCCCTTGACGCACTTCTGAAAGGAGCAAGGTATAACCTAAGGACAGCAATCCATTTATAGGGTCACGAGGCGGCCTCCTGTTGCGGCCGGAAAACTTCCATTTGTAGGGCAGATGTCTAGCTAGCAGCGCAAACCAAGCTTGGCTTACCCTGCCTTCTATTCCCATAGCACTATTGATGCTGTTTGCAGCTTTTAGTTGAGATTCTGCTTGGCTCACAATAGTTTTAAACTCTTCGCTATCATTCTTGTCTCTATCATACAAATTGGTAAACGTGTTTAGCACTACCTTGTAACTTGCAAATTTCCGGTTCAAGAACCATTTTGCCATCTGAAGCCTTGCCTCTGGATCTTCGGCTAGCCTGTGCTGCCGTTTGCGTAATGGCAACTGTGTAGCTAGCCCACTGCCAAGCATCGCCACCTTTGGCGCACCTCTAAGGGCGAGCATAGCAACCGGTACCGCAGCATCCGCCAAAGCCAGCCAAACTGAAGTTTCCACCAGTGCATTGCCATAAACTACAACTTGTTCCAGCTGATTTACCGGCACTGACTGTACCTTTTGGTTTTGACGCTCAATATATAGTACTCCAGCTTTATGCCTTAAAATTGAGCCTTTG
>JAMOUE010000116.1 GCA_027068235.1 Deltaproteobacteria bacterium
AAGGGTTCAAGTCCAACTATTCTCAAGGTGGCAGCGCACAGCCCTTTGAATATGGCCTAAAAAATCAACTGGCAGTTGCAGACACTATGAAGGTCCTTGGTATGGATATGGCCGGTCTGGACTATCTTTATGATGACGAGGTTGGAATGAGAATCCTGGAGGTCAACTCCTCTCCAGGTTTTGAAGGCCTTGAAAAGACGTGCGGCGTTGATGTGGCAGCAGCCGTATTTCGCTTCTTGGATGTCAAACTAAAGATCTCAAACAAGTATAAGGCACGTATAATGGGCTGGCCAGAACCGGCCGAGTGCATGCCCAACTGATACCATTTCGATAAATATTATAAAAGTGGCTTAAAGGAACTTTTCAAGCTCTTTTTGATGCCTCAAAAAGGCCTCCTTACCAATCTTTTTAAGGGCCGGTTCTATTGATTCTGGGTCTGGGATTTTACCAAGCTTTGGAACCCTTTCAAAAAGGCCTTCCAGATCCTCAACTACGCTCAGTTTTTGGTCGAACTCTCCAAGCCTTCTGCCTTCCATGGTTCTGCCAAGGGCCTTTGATGTAGCTTCGTCACCTACATCGAGTCCGCGCAGAAACTGCATGATATCGTCAAGGGAGTAATTCCTTGTGAATTGGTCAACCTCCTCTTTTACCAGTCTAAGTTCGTCCAAGGTCTCCTCGCGCAAGTCGTAGTATTCTTTCCACTCTTTAAATAGCTCTTTATAGGTATCAAAAAGGAGATTGAGATATCTTTTTTCCTTGAACCAGCCGTGATGTTCAAGGCCGTCTAGGAGTTGTTCCTTTTGGGATTCGTCAAGAGCAGAAAATTCTTCCCAAAATGGAGGGGCCTCAAGGTCTAAGAGTTTCACAAACTCTTCAATAAGCTCCTTGTCTATCAAAAGTGTATATATCCTAAAAAAGGCTTGCTTTATCTTGTCTGAGTATATCTTTTCCAGTTGGGTTAGTAAGGCTTTTGCATTTGTGCTGTCATCTTCGATTAACTTTCTTATGCGAAAGTATCTTTGTGCAATCTCCTTTTTTATCTGATAGGCCAGGGCTTTTTCTATATCGTAAGACATGGTTACCCTCCATAACTAAATTGTTTAAAAAGATAATACCTTGTCACTTTATGTATTCTTGCACAATTGGATAGATGGTTCGGTGAAAGAGTGAGGTTTTTTGCTTCGTTTGTTGCAGTACTGGATAAGGCCACAGGAAATGTTCATTTGTTTGAAAAAAAGAGAGAAGCCGTTGGTCGGGACGAGAGGATTTGAACCTCCGACCCCAGCGTCCCGAACGCTGTGCTCTACCAGACTGAGCCACGTCCCGACGGTTATCCTTATAAACATCCGCTATTAACTTGTCAATAAAACAGGGGTAAGGGGCTGAAATCCTTCAACCCCTCCCTGAAAGTATGATCTTATGATCTAGGCAAATGGGTTTTCAAACCTTGAGGCCTTACCAAGCTCACGCTCTATCTCCATGAGGCGATTGTACTTGCAAAGCCTTTCGCTTCTGCAGGCCGAACCAGTCTTGATTTGGCGTCCGTCCATGGCAACGGTAAAGTCTGCAATGAAGTCGTCCTCAGTCTCACCTGAACGGTGTGAGACAACGTAGGTCCAGCCAGCCTCCCTGCAGAGCCTTATTGCCTCCACTGTTTCACTGACACTTCCAATCTGATTGAGTTTTATGAGAACAGAGTTGGAGGCCTTCATCTCTATGCCCTTCTTTATGAAATCGGTGTTGGTAACGTAGATATCGTCTCCAACTATCTGGATCTTGTCTCCTATGCTGGCTGTGAGCTTTTGAAAGCCTTCCCAGTCGTCTTCTGCCAAGCCGTCTTCAATGGATACTATTGGATATTTGTTTATCCAGTCTTCAAGGATTGCGATGATGTCATCAGTGGTCTTTTCTCCTCCACCAGAGCGGCTGAGGACATATTTGCCATCTTGATAAAATGAGCTTGCTGCAAGATCTAAGGCAATGGCTATGTCTTCGCCAGGTTTGTAGCCAGCCTTTTCTATGGCTTCCAGTATGAGCTCGCATGGCTCTTCATTGGATTTGAGGTTTGGAGCAAAACCGCCTTCATCTCCAACTGCTGTTGAATAGCCCTTTTCCTTAAGGATCTTTTTAAGGGTGTGAAATGTCTCGGTTCCATAGCGTAGGGCCTCTCCAAAGGTGGGTGCGCCAATGGGCATGACCATGAATTCCTGGAAGTCAACAGAGCTGTCGGCATGTTGACCACCATTTAGAATGTTCATCATGGGTACAGGAATTCTGTTGGCAGTACAGCCACCTATATACTCATAGAGGGGAAGGCCAAGGCTTGTTGCAGCTGCCCTGCACACTGCCATTGAGACGGAGAGGATGGCATTTGCCCCAAGGTTTTCCTTAAACCTGGTTCCGTCAAGCTCTATCATGATTTGGTCTATCTCTTGTTGTTTAGCTGCATCTATGCCGATTAATTTTGGAGCAATGACCTCTTTTACATTGGAGACGGCCTTTAGCACCCCTTTTCCACCATAGCGTTGCGGGTCTCCATCTCTCAGTTCCAATGCCTCGTTTTCTCCTGTTGATGCCCCAGATGGAACAGAGGCTACGCCTATGCTTCCGTCTTCTAGGGTTACAAAGGTCCTGACAGTAGGATTGCCCCTTGAATCCAAGATTTCCATTGAATCAATGGACTTGATGGCTCTGCACATGATTATGCTCCTTTCTTTTTGAGGAAATTGGATTTATCTTGTGACCTCTAAGATTGTTGTGAGACGCTTAGTTAGTACGTCTCTGATAATTCAGTTATAATTTGACGACCAATTTAGTCAAGAATTAATAGAAAACAGGAGTCATTGCAATGTGTCAGTCCTCAGTTTTTATGATTGATAAGGATGGGGAAAAAGAGATCAAGCGAGATGTGATTTTGGTGGAGCCTACTGATGATGGAGTTAAAATACAGGGCTTTTTTGAGTCTCCTGAGGTGATACCAGCGCGGATTAAGACCATAGACCTTTTAAAACACAGGATAATACTAGAACCTTTGAATGTGGAGAATAAATAGATGAAATACATAAGTACCCGTGGAGCCATAGAACCCATTTCCTTTAGCCAGGCCGTAATGATGGGCC
>JAMOUE010000117.1 GCA_027068235.1 Deltaproteobacteria bacterium
GGATACTGAAACCACAAGTCAACATCCTATCCGGGCCAAGCTCGTTGGAGTAGGGCTTTGTTTTTCGCCACCAGAGGTTGCCTACGTGCCAGTTGGCCATAACGTGGCAGATTCCCAAATTGATCTCGACTCTTTGCAAGAGATATTAGGGCCTTTACTCTTGGATGTTCGGTTAGAAAAGGTTGGGCAAAACATCAAGTACGATCTTATTGTTCTTAAAAGGCACGGGCTTCCAATTAAGAATGTTACCGGGGATACAATGGTTGCATCTTATCTCCTAGATCCAACAAAGAGACGCCACAACCTTGACGAAATAGCACGTGATGTATTGGGTCATAGGATGATCTCCTTTAAAGAGGTCACAAAGGAGCTTGGAAGGGGAAAAGACTTTTCAGATGTGGCACTAAAAAAGGCCATGGAATATGCATGTGAGGATGTTCATGTTACTGCAGTTGTGAAGGAAAAATTTCATAAAAGCTTGAAGGAGAAGGGGCTGTGGGATCTGTATGCTAGAGTTGAGGTGCCGCTCATAGATGTCCTTGCCACAATGGAGATGAACGGTATCCTCGTGGACAAGAATGGGTTGGAGGAGCTTGGTAGGGATTTTTCCAACCGCCTTGAGGAACTAGAGAAAAAGGTTTATGAGCTTGCAGGATGCACCTTTAATATCAATTCTACCCAGCAGCTTGCAGAGATACTTTTTGAAAAACTCAATCTTCCTCAAGTAAAAAAGACAAGGAAAAAGAAAGACTATTCTACAGATGTTGAGGTTCTGAAGACACTTTCCAAGGTACATCCCCTGCCAGGCATCATCCTTGCCTATAGAAATCTTGCAAAACTCAAGTCCACCTATATAGAGGGACTCGAAAAGGAGATAAATCCTGAGACTGGACGCATTCACACATCTTTTAACCAGACGGTTACTGCTACTGGCAGACTTTCGTCTAGTGAACCAAATCTTCAGAATATACCAGTTCGTACAGAAGAAGGTAGAAAAATCAGGGCACTTTTTATTGCCGGGCCTGGAAATGTGCTGATAGCCGCTGATTATTCTCAGATAGATCTCAGAGTGCTTGCTCATTACTGTAATGATGAGAATCTGGTTGAGGCCTTTAAAAGAGGCGAGGATATACACAGGCGCACTGCCTCACTCATTTTTCACGTTGATCCACAATTTGTTACGCCAGATATGAGGCGTGTAGCCAAGACAGTTAACTTTGGCATAATTTACGGAATGAGTGCCTTTGGTCTTGCAAAGGAGCTTGATATATCAAGGAGCGAGGCAAAAAGTTTCATAGACGCCTATTTTGAAAGACATCCTGGAGTAAAAAAATACATGGAAGATATTGTCTCTCTATGCAGAGACCAGGGCTATGTTGAGACTATTCTTGGAAGAAGGCGCTATATCAAAGACATAAATGCAAGGAGCCGTAACATACGACAGTTTGCAGAGAGGACTGCAATTAACACCCCAATTCAAGGCAGCGCTGCAGATATTATAAAACTGGCAATGCTAGAGGTGCATAGGCGCTTTAAAGATGAGGAAACAGTTAATTTGCTGTTGCAAGTTCATGATGAGCTGGTGTTGGAGTGTCCAGAGGCAAAGGCTCAAGCGGTGGCGGACAGTATAAAGGAAATTATGGAAAATGTTGTGGAACTTAGAGTACCCCTTGATGTTTCAGTTGGAATTGGCCGGAATTGGGATGAGCTGAAGTAAAAAGGCAGGGCAAGAGACAGATTATTCATGGTGCAATTAGCCATTCAGCCAATAAATTTTTATCTTGGCACTCTAAAAAGGCAAAACGGAGTGGCAACGGCTACACTGCAGATAACATTGAGTTGTGGGTGCCCTACTTGCGCTGGTGGCCGCTTTGATCCAGAGCGGTTTAATGTAGTGGCACGCCTTTTCAAAAAGGATACCTGTAAAGGTGAGTTCAGGTGTGTCTATAGTGGTCAGGCCAGCCAGTTTGTATGCCATTTCCCAGATGTTGAACCTGGTAGATATCATCTGGAAATAGAAGGCTCTGATCCAGACTCTGGGGCAGCCGGACGTCTTTGCATGGCTGTAGAGGTTATATAGTGGAGGTGCGGCCATTGACTATGGCAGCAAGCAGGCGATTTTCTTGCAGCCATTGTCTTATGTGAGTATAACTGAAGCCCATATATGGCTTTTCAGGTTTAGTTTAAATAAAGGGAGGATGTTAACGATGGCAAAAATAAAGCGGGCGATTATAAGCGTTACCGATAAGAGTGGTGTTCAGGAATTTGCAAAGGCCCTACAGGATATGGGGGTCGAGATTGTGTCTACCGGTGGTACCGCTCGGGTTATCAGGGAGGCAGGTGTTGATGTAAAAGACGTATCCGAGCTGACAGGCTTTCCGGAAATGATGGATGGAAGGGTTAAGACCCTTCATCCAAAGGTACATGGTGGAATTCTTGCCATAAGGGACAACCCTGAGCATATGGCCCAGATGAAAGAAAATGGTATTCCTGAGATTGATCTGGTGGTAGTGAATCTTTATGCCTTTGAAAAGACTGTAGCCAAGGATGGTGTCACCTTGGCAGAGGCCATCGAAAATATTGATATTGGAGGTCCAACTCTTCTTCGCTCTTCAGCAAAGAATTTCAAGTACGTTACAGTTGTGGTTGACCCTGCCGATTACAGTAAGGTCCTTGAAGAAATGAAGGAAAACGATGGCGCCACCACCCTTAAAACGAGATTTGAGCTGGCCAAAAAGGTTTTTGCTACAACAAGTGCCTATGATACTGCCATAACGAAGTATCTAAACACCATTGATACTGATTCTGATCCATATTTTTCTTAATTAACTAAGACGTTTGCTGTTGTTAATGGAATATCAAAAGAAAGATGGCAGTCATTGCTAGATCCAGGGGGAACAAGGCAGGTCTTCTTTTGCCTTGTGGATAATACAAAGTAATCCTCATGTAAAAGCATATAAGTGGGGGATTACTAGGGGAGTGGTGTCTGGCAATGACTGCCATATAACCAAAAAAGTACTCCCAGTGATAAGAAGATTGGGAAATAAATGTTTTCCAAATTAGATGTAACCCTGTCGATTTAATCTTATGATTTGTGTGCCTGTTTTTGGAA
>JAMOUE010000118.1 GCA_027068235.1 Deltaproteobacteria bacterium
CATCTGTCTATTTTGTTTCAGATACTTCCCAAGGCTTAGAAAGGATTGCAGCCATACTTGAACACTACAATCAGGACTACAGCTATAAAAACAGACATTCTGACAACCAAGTTCGGTTCGACTCAAGTGATAAAGGTCTATTTCTAGTTAAAGGGTACTTGGAAGAGGCCTTTCAGATGTTGGACACAAACAAGGCCCTTATCCCGGAACACAAACTTTTTAAGGTACCTGCCGCACCTCGTCGTCGAAAAAGTAAAAGACAGACTAAGGTAAAAACTCCAATCTCACTTTCTGCCATTTCAAATGGAGACCTTGTTGTGCATAGAGACAAGGGAATTGGGCGCTATCTTGGTCTGGTTCGAATGAATGTTGCCGGTGTCGAAGGCGAGTTTGTACACCTGGAATATCATGGTGGAGACAAGCTCTATGTGCCTGTAGATAGACTTGGGCTCCTAGAAAAGTATGTTGGTTTAGAGGGTAAAGAGCCACGGCTTGATAAGTTGGGGGGACGTTCATGGGAGACCAGAAAGGCCAAGGTCAAAAAGGCCATTAAAGAAGTTGCACATGAACTTGTTGAGCTATATGCCCTTAGAAAAGTTAAAAAAGGAGTATCTTTCTGTCAGCCTGATGAAATGTATCGGCAATTTGAGGCAGCATTTCCCTATGATGAAACACCTGACCAGCTCGAGGCCATAAAGGAAATTCTGGAGGATCTCCAGGCAGAGTATCCCATGGACAGGCTCCTTTGTGGTGACGTTGGTTTTGGCAAGACAGAAGTAGCAATGCGGGCTGCATTCCTTGCTGTTGCAAGCGGATATCAGGTTGCTGTCTTGGTTCCAACAACCTTATTGGCTGAACAGCATGAGAGAACCTTTAGGGAGAGATTTGCCAATTTCGCTGTCAATGTGGCTAGTCTAAGCCGAATCAAACCTAGAGCACAGCAGCGTGAGATATTGGAGCGTGTAAAGCAACAAGAGATTGACATACTAATAGGCACACACAGATTGCTGCAAAACGATGTGGTATTTAAACGCCTTGGACTTATAATTGTGGATGAAGAACACAGGTTTGGCGTTAAACATAAGGAAAAATTAAAACTTATCGCAAGGGATATAAACTGCTTGAGTCTTACAGCCACCCCTATTCCAAGGACGCTGCAACTTTCACTGCTTGGAATAAGGGATCTTTCCACTTTGCAGACGCCTCCAACAGGAAGGATTGCCATACAAACCTTCCTCGCTGAGTATGATGACGCCATTGTAAAAGAAGCTGTGGCCAAAGAGATACAAAGGGGTGGACAAGTATTTTTTGTTCACAATCGTGTAAAGGGCATTTACAGGATAGCAGAGCATATTTCTAGCCTTGTACCAGATGCAAAGGTAGACGTTGCCCATGGACAGATGGACCCTTCCGAACTGGAAGAAAAAATGATCCGCTTTATACGGGGCGACATAAACTGTTTGGTATGTACTACCATAATAGAATCTGGCCTAGACATACCCTCTGCCAACACCCTTATCATAAACAGGGCAGATATGCTTGGCATTGCAGATCTTTATCAACTTAGAGGCAGGGTTGGACGAAGTAGTCGTCAAGCCTTTGCCTATATGTTGGTTCCAACACTTGATTCAATGAGCAAAGATGCCTCTTTGCGCATAAAGGCCATAATGGAAACAAGTGATCTTGGAGCAGGAATGAATCTGGCAATGCATGACCTTAAGATTAGGGGAGCAGGTAATTTGCTTGGAGTTACGCAGGCTGGTCAGATTTCTGAAGTAGGTTACGACCTATATCTCACCCTACTCAAAGAGGCTATAGAAGATATAAAAGGTAATAAGTCTCAAGAAAGGTTTGAGCCTGAGGTAAACCTCAATATTCCTGCCTTTATACCAGAGGAATATCTCCCAGACATAAGTGGCAGGCTTGAACTATACAGATGGTTTTCTGGGATTGAAACCCTGGAAGACAAAGATGAAACCATGCAGGAATTAGAGGACAGATTTGGATATGTGCCTGAAGAGGTAGAAAATCTTTTGGACATTATGGTTATCAAGTTCTTGCTTAAGCAGTTAAACTGTGTCAGGCTAGATGGTATGTGTGGGGAAAAGCCAAAACTTACCCTTACCTTCGGACCAGAAGGTCCAAACAATGTGGAAAAACTGATTGCACTAATTCATCAAAATGGCCGCTTGAAGCTTTTGCCTGGCGAAAGGCTGTTAATTAATGTGCATTCTAAGGATTCTAAAGGTATAGATAGCAAGGTATTTTTGAAAGAGACTAGTCAAGTATTGAAAGAATTGTCCGAATTTATTAATTAATATTATAAAATTTTGTGAAATAAGGAATAATTATTAATAATTTTAATATTGCGAAGCCAATAACAAAACAATTAAAAAATTTTTAAAGATAATTATGCTAAAAAAACTTCTCCATTCTACCTGTATTATTCCCCTAATAGTAGCCATCACCATTATAAGTGCTCAAGCAGTCATCGTTGACAGGATTGTAGCAGTGGTCAATGGCAAGGTTATTACACTTTCCGAACTTGAAAAAAGGGCAAGGCCTATCCTAGCCAAATATCTTAACCCTGAGATGACTGCAGAAGAACGTGCAGAAATGAAACAAAAGATCTATGCCCAAATCCTTCCACAAATGATTGATGATTATCTGGTAGAGGAAGAGATAGACCGGTTGGGTATCAAGGTTACTGATGCAGAAGTTGAGGCAACCATTGACAATATTTGCGAAAGTAACGGTATTACAAGGGAAGAATTTAAAGAAAAATTGCAAAAGGATGGTATATCCTTTGAAGATTATAAAAAACAAATAGCGACACAAATAGAAAGGCTTCAACTGGTAAATGCAGAGGTCAAATCTAAAATCGTTATAACGGATGAGATGGTCAAGGATTATCTCAGGAAGCAAAATGGTTCAAGTAGTTATGAAGGTCCATTTTATATCATTGAACACATCTGCATTGTTCCTCAAACAAATTCGCCAAGTGCAAAGGAAAAAGCCAGGAAAAGGGCTCAAGAAGCCCTCAAGGCACTGGAAGAAGGTATGTCCTTTGATGAGGCTGCCAGGAAGTTTTCCAGTGATGTCCCTGTTGCAAGGGAAATAAGGCTGGGGGTCTTTAGTCTTGATGAAATGGCACCAAACATCAAAGAAGTCGTAAAAAGACTCTCTCCTGGAGAACATTCTCAAGTTCTAGAGACCAGCTTAGGATTTGAAATTCTTCGTCTTGCAGGGATATCAAATGCTAAAGATGAAACAGTTGATCAAGCAACTATGGAAGAAATTCGCCGAAGACTATACAATCAAGAAATAAACGAGCGGTTCCAAGAATGGCTCAATGAACTAAGATCTAAGTCAACAATAAGGATCCTGTTGTAGTCCGTGGCCGTGTGATTAATTGGCAAAAAAGCCATGCGTAGGGTTTAAATCCAATGTCAAAAGAAACAGTTGGCGAATACTTAAAAAGAGAGAGAGAAATAAGGCAAATCTCCATCCAGGATGTGGCGGAGGGTACCAAAATTTCACTGGCAAGCCTTAGACTGATTGAGGAGAACAGATTCGATGAGTTACCAGCAGAAGTATTCGTTAGAGGCTTTGTAAGAAACTATGCAAAATATATTGGTATTGATCCAGAAGAGGTAATCAAGCTACTTGAGGAAGATTTTAAGGGTCATAAACCAAGTATTAGCAATAACCAGCCAGAAATTACAAACAACCCCACCATTGATGTTGGATCTAGGCATTCGAAAAAGGTCATAGGATTGTTAGCAGGGATCTTTTTGCTTCTACTTGTCACTGGTGGCATCTATTATTTTTTCTTTTCCGATACCAGCCAACCTCCTACTACTGCCGCCAATGTCACTGAAAAAATTGACAATATAGATAAAAATGAGGAGCCTGTTGACATAGAGCCTCAAAAAAGCGCTCCTGGTCCAAAGATACTCTTGGAAGAAGAGATAAATTCAACCAATGTGACCACTCCCTTGAAACCCTAATCTTGTTTTATTAGCTCCACCCTAATTTTTGATGGCTACAACAAAGGTTTACGATTCCATAGTATTGGGAGTCACTGATATTGGAGAAAGTGACCTCATTGTAACCTTTTTGACCAAAGACAGTGGCAAGATAAAGTGTATTGCAAAAGGAGCGCGAAAAAGCATAAAAAGGTTCATGAATGCCCTGGAGCCCTTTACGCACCTTAATGCTGTCGTCCGCTCTAATGCCAGATCTGACCTGTTTTTTTTAGAGAATGCCTCTGTGAAAGATGGTTTTGAGGCCATCAGGACAAACTATAATAATTTTGTCATGGCAAGCCTGTGCGTGGAGCTAGTGGATTTTTGGTGCAAAGAGGGACAAAAGGAGCAAACAATACACAGGCTCCTCTTATGGTATCTAGGGAGCCTTGCCTCAGGTGCCAATCATATTTTGTGCACCCTTATTTTTAAAACAAGGCTTCTTGATCTTTGTGGATTTTTACCTTCTCTTTACAGATGTAGCCAGTGCACCAGTGAAATTACAGACCATATTGTTCATTATAATCCAGTTTCTGGTCAGATTTATTGTAAAAACTGCCGCGACACTAAAAAGTTGTATAAAATGGGAATAGTTGCCCTAAAATCTCTGCAATTCTGGCAAAGACAGTCTGAGGATAAGATCTTTAGGCTCAAGATAAACAGTAGCGCCGCAGAAGATGCCTGGAACTATTTAAAGGCCGTTCACTGTAACGTACTTGAAAAACAACCCAAGACCTACAACTTAATTGACAAGATCGTTTATTGAGGTGGCCTTAATCAGAATCTAGCTTTTTTGCCTGATTCCCTTTCTTTGTAAGAAGAAGGGTAAAGTAAGAAGGGCTTTGACCATCCCACTCTTTCAACCTGTTCGTAACAGACTCTCCCTTAAGCCCTATTCGCCTAACAGCCACGGTCTTATCCAACAAATTTAACCGCTCAAGGGTATCAACAATGTCACGGTAATACTTGTATGCCTTCATGATTACCATGTTGTCACAGCAATCGATTGCCTTTTCGATTTCTGTACTGCCCTTTGCTCCAGAGACTATCATGAGTGACTCTTCTCCTTCTGCCAGAGGAATTTGAACCCTGGCAGCCGCAGCCTGAAAAGATGTAATACCAGGTACAATTTGCACATTAACTTCTGGGCGTTTTTGTGTAAGGACCCTGTGAAGATATGTAAATGTTGAGTAGGTGGAAGGATCACCAAGAGTCACAAATGCAGCATCTTCCCCCTTATCGAGCACGCTTAATACCTTTAAGGCAGCCTTTTCCCAGGCCTCCTCCAATATGGTTTTATCTCTAACCATTGGAAAAATAAGAGGAATTATTTCTGGTTTATTTTTCAAATGGGGTAATGCTATTGTAAGAGCAAGGCTTTTTTTCTTTTCTCCTGACGCAGCAGTAAAGATAAAGCGAATTTTCTTCAAAATCTTCAATGCCTTTAAGGTGAGAAAGTCTGGATCTCCTGGCCCGACTCCAATTGCGTAAAGTGTACCTGTATCACTACTCATTGTGCCTCCTGCTATACCTTCAATTGGAGATGCCATTGCCATGACTCTCTAAATTATTGGCAATTTCGTATAAATATCTTCTAAGCAACTCAACAGCTTCCACTGATCTTGGACCAGGCCTTGAAAACAAAAACTCATCTACTAATAAAATATGCCCCTCTCTTACCGCCCTAATCGCATTGAAGTTTGGCCTTTTGGCAACATCAAGCGAGAGCCTATTCATTGGTCCTTTTTGGATAATGTAAACATCAGGATCGTCTATAATAATTTGCTCCAATGAATATCTGACAAACTTTTTATCCTTCTTTACTGTATTTTTCCCTCCTGCCTGCAAGATGATGTCATTTACTATATTTCGCTTTCCAGCAAATAAAAGGCTTGGATAGCTTACCTCAAAGATGACTTTTGGTTGTTTGTGGAAAGGATACTCTTCCCTGCATTTGCGCAACCTTGCCTTAATATGTTGAACAAGTCTTTGTCCCTTTTCTTCATAACCACATAAGATGGCTATTTTTTCTATTGTAGAAAAAAGTCCATCAAAGGTTGTGGGATTAAATATGGCTACTTGGATACCTAGCTCTTTAAGTTTTTCCACGACCATCTGGCTGCCAGGCCTTGCAGAACCTTGAAGTACCAGATCTGGTTTTAAACCCATTATAAGTTCCAGATTTGGTCTCATATGAGTGCCTATTTTCGTCTTGTTTCGGACTTCAGGAGGCCACGAATCTCTCTTTGTTACTCCTACAAGCTTATTACATGCACCTATGGCACAAACGGTTTCTGTTATTCCTCCATATAGGCTTACTATACGCTTTGCAGGACTTTTTAGGACTATCTTGTTGCCTGCATCATCAAAAACCGTAACCTGGGCATGAACGATGGCTTGATGTAAAAAACTTGCCACCAAAAGAGATAGGCAAATAACAGAAAGGAGTCTTTTGCTTGGCATATAGTTTCTCCTAAGTCATAAAATAAAAAGGCCCGAACCCTATAAAAAAGGATTCGGGCGCCCTTTTCCCGTATATCCTGGTGTTTGCTTGCCGGGCCTTGGCCAGCAAAGGCAAACTCACCGTCTGCCCCCGGTATCCTGACTCGTGGATCATCCTACTCCCCAAGCCTTCCCATTCTGCACCAGCAAAACAGTGGCACTTTTTAGGTTTCGTCCCCACTCACAGTGGCGGGCCCGTTCTGGATTCTCACCAGATTCCCGGTTGACAGACCTTTGTCCAAAAATTTACGCCATGATTTTAAGGCAGTCAACGACATTTAAATAGGGGCAAATCCCCTATTCTCTTATTCAACATACACCAAGAGATTTTTTATGTATCTTGGTTCAGGGCCTGATCCCTCCTTGTTTGACATAGCTTCGCCAAGTATTTCCATGGTACGAGGGATGATAATCGCCTCTAATTCCTTGCAATCAAGCCCTGTCTTATCTTTAGAGCATACAGGTGCCAGTACATCTTGCAGGAACGTACGTATTTCTTCCTCCGTTGAGGATTTAAGCCTTTCCCCCAATTCCTCTAAGGCATTTTTATCTAATGGTTCAATCTGAAATTTTGCCTTCAGAAGAAGATTGGCCACAGCAGTTGCTAATCCACTATCTGCTGCAAGTTCTTCTGGGGCAAGCATGTTTGTCTGTTTCCACTCAATTGCCTTTGGCCATTCATTAGGTGAAGGCACCAAGAAGTTAAGTATCTTGTTCCAGGCCGCCACCTCTGCCATAAGGCCTTTGAGGGTTTCCAGGTCTGAAAGCGTTGTAACAAAGGAGGATAAACCGTTTATAAACAGCATTGAAGGTTTCTGTGCAGCCTCTTCAACAACAGGTTTTAGATGGTGCGGTAATGCCTTGAAACTATCCTTTGACAAGATGTTTCTGGCTTCCATGCCAATAGGAAGTAGAAGGCCTGAACTTATCCGTGCAATCTCCTCAAGATAATGGGTCATGAGGATCTCGTAAGGTTTCTTATTCATTAAAAGAGACAAATGCTGAAGCCCAAGGTTTATCATCGAAAAGGCCTTTTTAAGCGCACCTTTTAACTGTTTTGGATCGTCCAGGTCTACACGATCAGCCATTAAGATCTTGTTGGCAACTCCAGTTGCCTCCCTTACTATTCGCTCCATAAGTGGACGACCTGCCAAATTACCAATGGCCTCTTCCAAGGCAGGAAAACCAGATACGTATAATGTAGGCACAAATGGGGGCATATCGTAGTTTACTGGTAAAGCCTGCAAAACAGGATCTTCAAGATTCATGGTATGCATTTGATTTGGCTCAAGAGGGACATATATATCGAGAGAGTCGTAATAATCTGGAATGCCAAAATCACCAATACGTCCACACCTCAATTTGTAAGCAATCTCGTGGTTGTAACTTGGAGTTTCCCACAACATGGTTTCAAGGACATCTCTATATATGCCTGCATCTAGCTCAAGAATACTGGCGATGACACGCATAAAGAGAGGGGCCAGCTTTTTCTTTTTGAAGTCTATGTAATAGACATTGTCTAAGGTAAAAGGAGGTAGAAGGTCTTTTGCCTCCTGTATGTCCATGTCATCTGGTCTTTTGACTACCTTTATGAATTTGTTTAGTATGGCAGGAAATAACCACTGATCACGCTGCAATATCCATGTTAGCCACGGCTTTAGATTGCCCTCGCACAGCTCAAACATGACAATGAACCATGCAACTATCTTTTCTACTCTAAGTTCATCCTTGTGCCACCAGTCCAAGTCGAAAATGAACTGAAGCTGCTCAGGAGTGGTTAGTCCAAGAATTATAGCTGAATCTTCGATACCAGTGGCCTTTATTGTCCAGAAAAGCTCCTCAACTGGCATATTAGCCACAATTTCTTTTGCCTTTTCAGAGGCAGTTATGATTTCAAAGCGTTGCTCCCACGGAACAGTTAGAACGAGATTCAACTGTTCAGAGAGATCCATATTATTGATTCTGGTTTCCAAATCTGTTTTGGTTCTGATAGAGTTTGTTGGGTTCAAGTTATTATCCATAGCTCCGATAAAGAAAAAAACGTCTATAATTGTGAATAATGGAAAATTTGTGTATTATAATCAATTTCTAAATGTTAGTAATGGTTAAAGGCTTTCACAAGTAGGCTTTATAAAAATGGCGTCTCGAAAGAGCAACAATCTCCTCCGTATTCTCATTGCCGAGGACGAAAAAAACATTGGAGATCTTCTAAGTGAGCTTCTGGAACAAGAAGACAGGGAGATTACCCTCGTTCAAAACGGCCTTGAGGCTTTGGGGAAACTGAAACAACAAAGATACGATCTGTTGATAACAGATCTTATGATGCCAGAGATAGATGGAATGGAGGTATTGCATCAGGCCAAAAAACTTCATCCTGATATTATAGTCATCATCATTACTGGTTATGCATCACTCGAAACAGCCATTCAGGCAGTTAAAGAAGGAGCCTACGACTATCTGAGAAAGCCTTTTCGCCTTGAAGAGTTAAAGATAAGCGTTGATAATGCTTGTGAAAAAATTAGACTGCAAAGGGAAAATCAAAGACTTATTGAATACGTCAAGGCGTGCAGGGCAACGGCCCAGGAAGAGGAAGCACCAGATACCTCCAACCAATCTCAAGATGCAAACACCAAGGCCCTTTTTGGACCAAATTGGTTTTCACCCTTCATTCTTCAACACAACAATGGCACTATCGATAAAGAGGAAGTTCTTACTCAACTTGAACGGCTCGGCAAGTTAAAGGCTCAAGGGGTCATTACTCAAGAAGAGTTTCAGACCCTTAAAAAGAAGTTGTTTGATCAGATCTAAAACCTAGAGCATAACCTTATATGCAACCCTCTAACCCCTCAACAAACCGGCAAATCTCAACCCCTTTCAAGGGGGACAGGCTTTGGCGGGTCCTTATTGTAGATGATGACCCTCGCTTCATCAATATGTTGGAATCTTATCTGAAATTCCAAAAGAAATACGAGGTTTTCAAGGCTTACAATGCCTATGATGCCTTTGCTGTCCTCGACCAGGCAGTAGATGTAGATGTTGTTTTTGTCGATATAAATATGCCGGGCATGAGTGGAATTGAATTTGTGGAAAAGCTCAAGGCCAGAGACAGGACAATAGTTTCAGCCATAATAACTGGAGAGCCCTCCATGGACGTAATAGTAAAAGCCATGAGAAGCGGGGCCTCAGATTTTCTTTCTAAACCTTTTAAGTACGATCAACTTCAAGTATCACTTGAAAGATTACTCAAAGAAAGAAGCATACTCCTTGAAAATCAATTCCTGACCGAAGAGGTTCGAGTCAAAAAGCTTCTTGAGCAGATGAACAAGAAGCTGGAAAAAAAGATGCGAGAACAGAGCATCCTTTTTTCTATAAGTGAAACCCTAGCCAAAACCAAAAATACCAGTGAACTCTATCAGACCCTTGTGGAGCTAGGTGCACGGCTTCTTGATGCATCCCATGCCATGTTATGGATCAAGGAAGAAGAAAAATCCTTACTAGTAATGGTGGCCTCTGTTGGAGCTGTT
The DNA here is from genome assembly GCA_027068235.1 of Deltaproteobacteria bacterium. Lineage (GTDB taxonomy): Bacteria > Desulfobacterota > Dissulfuribacteria > Dissulfuribacterales > QOAL01 > JAADCZ01. The sequence goes on from JAMOUE010000118.1 coordinate 10,055, forward strand.
GAAAAGGACCTGCTAGAAATCCCAATGCAATCCATAAATCATCCAGTGGTTAATGTTGTAAGGGATGGCATCCCGCTTCTTGGCCCAAATCCCATTGTGTTAAATTGTCCAGAAAATACTTCCAATCAGAAGTCAAATGGTTGTTATTTGATGGTTCCCTTTAAAATAAGGGAGGAGATACTTGGAGTACTGTGCGTTGCCTCATCTGATATCGACTATAAAAGTGCTCACGAATACCTGTTTCTTTTGCATATTCTTGCTGAAAGAGCAAACTTAACCATTGAAAATATCCTTTTGTACGACAGCCTTTTTATGAATTTACATGCCACCTTGAGGGCGCTTGTAAGGAGCCTGGAGGCAAAAGACCCCTATACAAAACGCCATTCAGAAAGGGTAACTCAGTGGGCTGTGCAAATAGCAAACGCAATGAATTGTAGTGAGGAAGAGATAGAATCGCTTACCTTTGCTGGCCATCTTCACGATATTGGCAAGATTGGCATTAGGGATCAAATCTTGATGAAGCCTGGAAAGCTGACTTCGGAAGAATACGAGATAATCAAGACACACCCTGTCATTGGTGCAGAAATAGTAGGTCATCTAGGGCTCCTAAGGACAGAAACATTGATCATTAGACATCACCATGAAAGATGGGATGGCAAAGGCTATCCTGACGGTCTTAAAGAAAAGGAGATACCCAAGCTGAGTAGGATATTGGCTGTTGCTGATACCTACGATGCCATGACCTCTAGACGGCCTTACAGAAAGGCAATGCCTGAGGAATTTGCTTATCAAGAGATAAAGAAAAACTCAGGGACACAATTTGACCCTCAAGTAGTCGAAGTCTTTGCAAAAATCATGGAAGAAAAATTCAGAAAAGAAAATAGGCAGCTGACCTAAACTGAGCTTAAGTTGCCTATTTTGCCTTAAACCTACCATTACTTGTTATTGCACTCTTTAGGCTCTCTCTAGCAACCTGGCCTCTTCTCAATAACTGCCTTATAATTAATCAATTTTTGACAAAACTCCTAATTTTTATAGGTAGCCTTTATTTTTGTCTGTAAATGAGTTTTATTTCTGACATCATATCCTTATCAAAAGGTTATATGTAAAAACAAAAACGCAAAAATTCTATAAGTAATCATCTTGGAGAAAAGTGGAGACATTAAAGGCAATAGCAGCATCACCAGGTATAGCTATAGGCCGTGTTTTTCTTCTAAATGCCAAGCGCATAAAAACCATTAAAAGAAGGATAGACACGGACCAGTTGGGACAGGAACAGGAACGGTTCAAAAATGCCGTTTCCAAAGTTGAAGAACAGCTCAAACAGCTCATCTCCGAATTGCCAGAAGAGATCAAGGAACACAGCAACATACTCAAGTCCCACATACTCATGCTTAGGGACAAGATGGTCTATGACAAGTGTCTGGACCTCATTCAAAAAAGGGGAATTAACGCTGAATGGGCCCTTGAAATCGCAATGGATGAGATACAGGGCCTTTTTAAAAGGGTAAAAGATACATACATAAGGGAGCGGCTTGAGGACATCGGCTTTGTTGTCAACAAGGTAAAGGCAATGCTTGCCGGCACAGAAACAAGGCTGGATCTGTCATCTGTAGATGAGCCTGTGATAATAGTAGCCAGAAACTTGTCGCCAGCCGATACGCTTCACATCAGCAAGGAGAAGGTCCTTGGATTTGTCACAGAGCTTGGAAGCCGCACATCTCACACTGCAATCCTTGCAAGATCTCTTGGCATCCCGGCAGTGGTTGGTTTAGATGAGATAACATCAAAATGCCTTTCTGGCGAAATGATGATTGTAGATGGCCTAAAAGGGCTGGTTGTAGTGGAGCCAGACGAGGCCACTCTTTCTGATTATCAACTCAGGCAAGAAAGATATCTCAAATACCGCCTTGAGGTTATACAAAACAGCAATCTTCCAGCAGAAACTACTGACGGATACCGTATAAAGGTAAAGGCCAATATGGAGCTGGTAGAAGAGATCCCCATTGTAGTGCAACATGGAGCAGAAGGTGTTGGCCTCTTTAGAACGGAATTTCTCTATATGACATCAAAGACACTGCCTACTGAAGACCAGCTTTTTCTGGCATACAAGGAGGTTGTGGAACGTCTAAAACCATATCCTGTTACCATCAGGACCCTTGACATAGGCGGAGATAAGCTCGCCTCTGATCTAAACTGTGAAGAAGAGATAAATCCAGCCCTGGGACTAAGAGCCA
>JAMOUE010000119.1 GCA_027068235.1 Deltaproteobacteria bacterium
TCAGTTTCAGATTGCACCAAGTGGAACCAGGCAGGAGCTTGCCACTCAGGTAGGAGAACTCTACTTGGAGGTGGTGCAGCAGTGGGTAAATCTACGAAGAGGAGTAAGGCCTCCCAGGAAGAGGAGACCTATTTTCTCCTAGTTAGTGCCAAACACCATCAAGGGCCTGGTTGCATTTTGGGCATTTGCCGTCTTGGAGTTTGTTCTCAAGTATTGAAAATCCATATCGAGCAATAACAAGAGTGCCACACTTTGGACAATAGGTATTTTCGCCTCCTTCTCCTGGTACGTTTCCTTGATATACATATTTTAGTCCCTCTTCCAGACCTATCTCTCTTGCCCTTCTCAAGGTTTCAACAGGGGTGGGTGGTCTGTCCAACATCCGATATGTAGGATGAAATGCTGTTACATGCCATGGAATATTGCTTGAAACACCTTTTATGAATTGTGCAATCTCTTTAAGTTCAGCCTCTGTATCATTCCATCCCGGTATTATAAGCGTTGTGACCTCTACCCATACCCCAAGGTCGTGCATAAGTGTTATAGCGTCCAATACTGGCTGTAGTCTGGCCTTACACACCTCTTTGTAGAATTTGTCAGTAAAAGCCTTTAAATCTATATTGATGCCATCTAGAAACGAAGCACTATCCTTGCATGTATCGGCAGTCATAAAACCGTTACTGACAAAGACATTTTTTATGCCCTTGGAACGTGCGATCACCCCTGTGTCCCTTGCAAATTCGTAGAATATGGTAGGCTCTACATAGGTGTAACTTATGCTTTTTGAACCGCTCAGGATGGTATCTTGCACTGTCTCATTTGGTGTTGCATCTTGTCCAATGATAGCGCCGTTATTCATTTGGGGATATTGGCTTATCTGCCAATTCTGACAGTGAAGACATCTGAAATTGCATCCAACAGTTGAAATGGAATATGAGCGCGATCCAGGAAGAAAATGGAATAACGGTTTTTTCTCTATTGGATCTACATTTTGAGACACCAACTTGCCATATACCAAACTCTTTAACGACCCGTTTTGATTCTCCCTTACCATGCAAATCCCCCGCCTGCCTTGCTTAATTGTGCAGCGATGGGAGCAAAGATTGCATTTTACTGAACCATCATCTTTTTTTTCGTATAGATAAGCCTCTTTCATGGTCTTTTCTTTTCCTCCTCTCTAGAATTTTTTCTCTCTTGAAATTATAAGTACTTTGACAAGGCTGTGGTAAAAATTTTTATTAAAATAATCTAAATGGCCCTGAACCCTTTATCTTTTCTCCTGACCTTCCGATAAAGAAAACAGCTTGGCTACGTTTTTCTGGCCTGCTTAGATAAATTTCCTAGGAGAACCTCCATGCATGAAGTTTATGTGGACAGAGGGGCCGTAACTGTAAGCGATGAGCCTTCGACTGTGATAATGGCAAAGAGTCTGGGAGCAACCCTGGCAGTTGTTGCCACAGATCCTGCAGCAGGAGTAGCTGGTATAGGCCATTGTATTTTGCCCGTTTCCCCAGGGAAACCATCCACGCTGCCAGAAGTTCTTGAGCAGATGAGAAATCTTTTTAAACACATGATCCAAAAGGGGGCAGCGGCTCAGGATATGAAAATAATGTTGTGTGGAGCAGCAACATTTCTTGGTGAGCCCAAGGAGATGGCCCTTGGAGTGTGGCTTTATAAAAAGGCGGTTCAGGCCCTTAAAAAGAATGGTTTGGCTCTAGGTGGCGAACATGTAGGTGGCCCAATAAACCGTTCTGTATCCATAGAAGTTGGCTCTCCTCAGGCCCGTGTGATTCTTCCTGACAAAAAGGAGATCCTTATATGAATACTGCTGCTCGTCCTGATTTTACCTTAGAGGCTGTTTATGAGTCTATGGTGGCCTTACCGGTCTTTCCAAAGATCGTACATAAGGCCTTGAGTGTCTTGGATGACCCTGAAAAAAGCATTGCAGACGTTGCAAAGATTATAAAACTTGATCATGGTCTGGTGGCCAACATCTTGAAACTTACCAACTCTGCCATGTTTGGTCTGAGGCAACAGGTATCCGATCTGGAGACGGCCCTGGCACTTCTTGGACAAAATAGGATACGGGAGGTTTTGGTAGCCAGTGCTGCAATGCCGTATCTGTCGAGGGATCTGCACGGTTACGAGATGTCACCGCAGGACCTGTGTTTTCATTCCATAGGATGTGCAATGATATCAGAGGTAGTAAGTCAAAGGCTTGGCTTTTCAAATTCCTCAGAGCTATTTACAGCAGCCATACTGCACGATATCGGAAAGATAGTACTTGATATTTATGTTGGTCCTAGGCTTTTTGAGGTGCTGGAACGGTCGAGACAGGATGATAGCGACTTTGCAATGGCCGAGTGGGAAGTTATTGGTACTGATCATGCGGTTGCAGGTTCTTCTATCTTACAGCAGTGGGAGTTCCCAAGAGATATATGCAGGGCAGTCCGTTCCCATCATGATCCTGATCTTTACATCCAAGACAGGCTTTCTGCTATGTTGGCCTTTTGTAATATAATTGCCATACAGCTTGGTATTGGGGTAGGTACCGATAGTTTCAGATATCGTCTGTCTGACCAGTTGTTGTACGTCTTGGGGTGTAGTGAAAAGGATTATCTTGTTTGTATAGAAGATGCAGTAAGGGCGCTGGAGGATGCAAAAGACGTAATAGGTCTCATATTTGGATAACTGTCAGTTTATAAGTTTTGCAAAGGACATGAAGTACAACGGGGCTTTTTCTTTTTGCAAAATTCCTTTCCAACTCGTACAAAGAGTGCGTGATATTCATTAAAGAGACAGGTGTCATTTGGAAGGTTTGACATAAAGATTTCCTGCACAGTGTGATAATCGCAAGCATCCATGTCCAACATGTCGTGTTGGGACATTACGCGAATCGTATAGGCATCCACAACAAATATAGGCCTTTCAAAGGCATACAGTAATATACTGTCTGCTGTTTCAGGGCCTATACCGTTGATATTTAAAAGCTTCTGTCTCAGCGTCATGGTGTCGAGTTGCTGCATACCCTCCATGTCTGAGCCAAATTCATTTTCAATAAATTCCAAAAAGTGTTTTAAACGTTTGGCCTTTATATTGTAGTAACCGCTAGGTCTTATTAGTTGTGCTAGATCATTCATAGGAATTTCGAGTATTGCCTTGATTTCAAGTAGGCCGTGCTGCTTTAGGTTGGTAATGGCCTTTTCTACATTTTGCCAATTGGTATTTTGGGTTAGGATGGCACCTATTGCTATTTCTAGCTGGGTTTCTCCTGGCCACCAATCTTGAGGACCAAAATGGTTGTATAATGTCCAAAAGAGCTCTAAAAGTTTCTCTGTAGCAAAAGAGCCTTTGTGGTCACTGGTTATCTTTTTAAAGTAGGCTTTGTTACAAGGTAGTTGCTGTGTCAATTAGTTTTTCAGTATCCCTTAAGTCTTGAATAAGATCTTTTGTGAGAAGCTTATTAAGACTCCAGTCTTTGTCAAGACCTATTGACTCCAGCATCTCTTGATTGATCTGCATGGTGCACGGCTCGGCATCCCAGTATCCTGCTGCATTTGCCACCATATCGCTCAAGGCAACCAATGCTGCTGGAACTTTTGCATGACTTGGTATGTCTTGCCAGTTGGCAAAGGAAGGATGGTGGTGATAGGAGATAGTGGTGCAGAGAATCTCAGGTAGTTTCCAATAGGTTGTTAGCAGATAAGCCATTCGGCAGTGATCTATGCCGTAAAATTCATCTTCCTTTACCACCGATATCTTGGCACAAGGTTCATCGCTATCTACATCTGGCTTTTCAGAACTCAATCCTCGCAAAAGGAACTTGCCCACATCGTGGAGAAGCGAGCAGGTTATTACGGTTGGACCTATGTCGTTACCAATGTTGCCTGCGTGAAAAAGAACATGTTTGGCGCATGTGGCTGTTGCAGCCGCATGTCTCCAAAGGGATTTTATCTCAGCATGTGGAAGTGAAGCCAAGGATTGCAGGGCAGATTGGGCGAGAAGCTGATTTACGAGTATCCAGAGTTCGTTGAAGCCTAATATTACAACGGCATGTTGGAGGGAGGTTATCTTCTGGGTACAAAATGCAGCAGAATTTACTACACGTAATACCTTGGAGGAAAGTACCGGGTCTGTAGAAACAAGTTGCACTATCTTTTTTATACTTGTGTCAGGATCACGCAGTAGATGTGAAAGCTCCATTATTGCACTTGGAAGCTCAGGGCTTTGGCGAATCATGTCTATGAGGGCTGCATCTTCAGATGTAATGGGGCGTTCAGGACTTGGTCTAGAGATCTCTAAGTAATCAACAATCCTGATATGTTCTTGTTCTTGGTTATCGGTCTTTGGAGGATGAGGAACTGATGCAAATGGATCTTCGTCATATTTGTCGTATTTGCTCTGATATGAAACGCTCTTTCCTTTTTTCTTACTTCCTATTTTGAAAAGAAAAAAAAGGACTATTATAAAGACGATAGAGCACAAAAAGGCAACGGTTAATGCGACAGCCAACAACTCCTCCTTCTTAAGCTATTCTTCTCTTATAAAGAAAAAGTATATCCAGATTCCAAGTACCAAGGCGCAAGTGCTTCCAAACGATGCAATATCATGGAGTCTGAGCTCTCCGTTTTGTGGTAATTGATGGACACATGCATACCAAAAGACAAGAGAACCTAAGAGAAATATCAATGTTCTGCTAAATTTTAGAAAAAATAAAAGCATTCCAACAATGATCGCAGGTACTAAGTTGTGTGGATCTTTAAAAAATGCCACCGGATCAGTTTCAGAAAGCTGTTTTATAATATTTTCAGTTTTTAGTGCTTCAACAATTTTGTCCCATGGGATATCCAAAAACTTGAAGGTCATAACATCCTCCTTTATCCCTTATCGAACCTGATGGACAAAGTCTAAAATGGGAAAATAAAAGTTTTTCCAGCTGAAAGGCTGCCAGGACAATGTTACAATTGTTTCTATGCCTTACGGACAAATTATCGAATTAATGATAGCCCTGATTTTGATCGAAAGCGCACCTGAAAATATTGCTCTTGCGTCAGGTGTAGCAGGTTTTGTTTTGTTTTTTACTGTTACGACCATTTCATGGGTTTTATTTTGTTGCTGGAACAACAAGCGAAGGGCCAGAGGTGAAAGGGCCTTGGAGCCTGTGGTGCTAGAATGGTTAGCCCTTGTTCCATTGATAATTGATTTTTATTTTCTTGGTCTTACCAGCTTGTTAAAGCCAATTGCCCTGCAGCTACATTTTCCCTCTCTAATACAAATAATAGGGCTTGTCATATTTCTGATTTATCTTGCTATATCTTGGTTGTGCCAGGCAAGGGCTATTGGACCAGATGGTTTTACCATTTCAAGCCGTTCCTGGTTTGTTAGGCGGTTTAATCTTCTTTTGCCAATCCTTTTTCCATATGTACTTATAACCATCATTGCTGATATTCTCACTCAACTTCCCATAAAGTGGATTCGTGATCTTTTTACTGGGCCATATGCATCTTTTTATTTATTGCTGTTGTTAATTGGTTTTTTTCTTTTTGCGCTTCCCGGTTTGGTGAGGCGTCTTTGGCGGTGTAAGCCCTTACCAAAGTCTCAGCTCAGGCAGGTCCTTGAAGAAGGTCTTGAAAGACAGGGGGTAAGGTTTTCAGACATTCTTATCTGGCCAGTGGGTGAGGCAATGGCGTGTACTGCTGCTGTCATCGGAATTATTCCAGGTTTTAGATATGTTTTGCTTACTCCATGTCTAATGAATCATCTTTCTATTGAAGAAATAGAAGCAGTAATAGCCCATGAAGCCGAACATGTAAGGCGCAAACATATCCTTTGGTATCTTTTCTTCTTGGTGATTTATTCCCTGATCCTTTTCGAAATAGCAGATCCATTAATAGCTTTAATTCTATCACGTCCATATGTGGTTAAGTTGTTAATGGAGTTGGACAAGCTATCACCTTCAGTTACCGCATTACTTGCTGCTGTGCCGCTTGGTTTGTTGACATTGTTTTATTTTCGTTTTGTTCTAGGTTTTTTTATGAGAAATTTTGAAAGACAGGCGGATATGGCGGTTTTCAAGGTTCAGGGGCATCCGTTTAACCTGATAAGCGCCTTGAAAAAGGTAGCGATACTTTCAGGGATAGATCCAAGAAAGCCAAATTGGCATCACTACAGTATCCTTGAGAGGATAACGTTTCTCGAAGAGGCCTTTCATAATAAAGAGATTCTTGTTCAACACGATAGAAGGCTTTTTATTGCCCGCTCTGTTTTCATAACGGTTTCATTGTCTCTTTTGGCATTGCCTCAAATGTTACCAACGCAGTCTTGGCAAAAGGAGGCCAAGATCAATGCAGCTCGTCTTTTGTATGATCAGTTTATTAAACACAAAAAGAAAGATCCAATATGGTTTGTGCAACTGGGAGGACTCTTTTTTGAAAACAAGATGTATGAAGAGGCTGAAAAGGCTTACAAGGCTGCCCTTGAGATTGATCCAGACAATGCCGAGGCCATGAATAATTTGGCGTGGTTGTATATAAAAAGTGAAGATAAAAAGTTTTATCATCCTAAACAGGCACTACTTTTGGCCATGGCCGCTGCCCGTAAAAAACCTGTAAGTTATATTCTAGATACCCTGGCAGAGTGCTTTTTTGTAAACGGTTATGTGGAAAGGGCAATAGATACCGAGCGTTTGGCTCTTAAAAAGGCAAAGCAGAATAAAAGTTATTACCAAAGGCAGTTGGATAGGTATTTAAAGGCGTTGTCAGGAAATTGAGATACTCTGCCATTTTTATCGTTCTGTAGGGCTTATTTCAGACCAAAGTTGAAGTTTGTTTTTATTTCTCGACCCACCAAAACAGAGTTTACCGCTGCAAACAGTTCCTTCATCTTAAAGGGTTTTCGCAAGTATGGCAGATTATACTTTTTCAGAAAATTTATAGTCTCCATATCTGAGACAATACCTGTAGTGAATACAACTTTTCTTTCATACTCAGGAAATTCTTCCAGTAGCTTTTTATACAGCTCCATGCCGTTCATTTCGGGCATCTTGAGATCAGATATGATGATATCAACCTTTTGCCTTCTCAACTTTTCCAGGGCTTCTTTGCCATTTGATGCCTTTATTGCGTGAAATTTTTGGGAAAAGACCTCTAAAAGAAGCTCAGAGATTTCATATTCGTCGTCCACCACCAAAATTCTCGGTTTTTGTGCAAGGTCTAATTTTATGACATTGTTGTCATCTGTTACGATCTCTATACACGATTTTGATGTATAGGCAGGGAGTTTTATAGAGAATATGGTTTCACCTGGGCGTGACTCTACCGAGATATCACCACCATGTTCTTTGATTATACCATGGCATATACTTAGACCAAGGCCGGTTCCATCTTTTTGGGCCTTTGTGCTGAAAAAAGGATCAAAGATTTTTTTGATGATATCTTCTGATATGCCAGGTCCGTCGTCAATTATCTGAACGATTACATGATCCTCTTTGGCTTCAGACTGAACGGTAATCTTGCCGCCTTTTGGTGATACTGCTTCTATTGCATTCTTGATTACGTTTGTGAGAACCTGCTCTATCTGATGAGGATCAGCCATAATGAGAGGCAATGACTGATCAAGCTTCTTTTCAATAGTTATCTTTGTCCCACCACTTATACAGGTTGCTACAAGGTCACATGAATTTTTGATTATATCGTTGAGATTGCACTCGATTTTGGTGGGCTTTTCCCGCCTTGAAAACAGTAGCAGAGAGTTAACTATCCTCTTGGCCCCTTCTGATGCAGAACGTATCCCTTCAATCGCCTTTTCCAGTTGTTCCCTATTGATATCTGCTGAAAGTATCTCGGTGTAACCCAAGATAGGGGTGAGTTTATTGTTGAGTTCGTGAGCTACAGCTGCCATCATTTCTCCCATGGTAGCAAGCCTTTCTGCTCTAACAAGCCTGTTCCACAGGATATCTCTCTCTGTTATCTCTCTGCAGATAAAGATAACGCCGTTTTCAATATGTTCACCCAGGGTATTTGCCAGCCTAAGCTCTACAGGTACGGTGTTGCCTTTGTAGTCTCGAAACACCACTTCTTCCAAGAAAAAAGCCCCTGGACATCTATTTAATAGTTCTATTTTGGTTTGCAGTTCTTCTTGAAAACTAAAATCAACAAAATCGAGAATGGGTTTTTTTATAAGTTTTTTCAGAGGACAGCTCAAAATGGCAGCCATCTTTGGATTTGCATAGTGGATGATGCCCTCTTTAACTATGAGATAGCCTTCATTCATGTCCTCTATCAAGGCCCGGTAACGTTCTTTGGCCAGGGCTATCTCATCCATCATGGATATGTGTTCCAGTGCCCTTTTGAGAGAGTGGTAGAGTAAGTCGAACTCAAAGGGTTTCATCACGTAGTCGAAGGCACCGTTTCTGATGGCCTCTACCGCATTGTCTATAGAGGCGTGACCGGTCATTACAATAACTCTGGTTTTAGGACAGTACTCACGGCAATATTTCATTATGTCTGAGCCTGTTCCGTCTTCCAGGTAGTAGTCTGTTACTACGATATCGAAAAATTGTTCTGAGAGTTTTTGTAGCCCTTCTTCGACACTTTCACATACGGTTGCTTTAAAACCGGAATGGTCAAGGAGGAGCTTGAGAGTGTCTCTCATCTCCTTTTCATCGTCTATGACCAGGACTGTCCCAGAAATCATAGGTTCCCTCCCGTGTTTAGTCATTACGACTTGCTGCTGGGATCCTGATTGTGAACAATGCCCCAACTCCTTCCTTGTTAGTTAGGGATATGTCCCCACCGCATGCCTTTAAAAGCCCATAACAGACAGAGAGTCCTAAACCCGAGTTTTCTTCTCCTTTTGTAGTAACAAAGGGAGAAAATATGCGATCTTTTAGATTGTCAGGGACGCCAGGGCCAGTGTCCTCAAACTCTATAATTACATTTCCGTCTCTATAATGAGCCCTTATTATAATCTCCCCTTCTCCCTGAAGGGCCTCCTCTGAATTCTTAAAGAGGTTAATCAATATTTGTTTAAGTTCATCTTTTGATATAGCCACCGAAGGCAATGCGTTATCCATCTCTAATCTAAGTTTAATGTTTTTTTCAGCAAGTCCAGGTCCAACTAGTAACTTAATTTCTGAAAATACTTCATTGATGTCCGTTTTAGGTTTATCGGCCTTTTTGCATGATTCTCCTTTTTGTTTAGAGAAGTCACTAAGTTTCCGCACTATCCGAGCTACTCTGTCTATTTCAGAACCGATGGCATCAATAGTCTTATCTTCTATATTACCTTTTTCTTTTTGTATTTTTAAGATCTTTAAAAGATTTTTTATTATGCCCAGAGGATTGTTTACCTCGTGGACCACTTTTCTAGCAATTTCACTGGCAGCCCCCATTCTTTCTGACTGAATCAGTTGCTCTTGAGCCTTTTTTAATTCTTGTGTCCTTTTGTTGAGCTCTTTTTCCAGCCATAGCGCCCTTTGTTTCCTTTCTGATTCCAAGGCGACAGAATCGGTAACATCCCTTATAAAAAACAACAGTTTGGTGGAGCCGCCCAAAAACAATGATGTTTGCTGGATTTCCAACCAGCGGACATTACCATCAAGTGTACAAATCTTTCTCCTGCCAATATTTTTTATTTTGCCACTTCTCCTTAGCTCGTCAGCTACAGATGAGAAGGGGACCTGGAGTAATTCCCAAATATCTTTTTCTATCAGAACCTTTGAATCGAGTCCAAGTAAATTTTGAGATGCCTTGTTGACAAAAATAATCTGGCCATCCTCATCGGTGATAACAATGCCAATTGGACACTTTTTTACTAAAAGTTCATTTAGTACGTGCTCTTTCTCCCAAAGTTGCCTGTAGGATATCCCCCTGAGCACATGGGCAACTTCCCTGGCAAGTAGCCTAATTAAACTCAATTTTTGCTGAAAATCTATCCACTGACTTTCAGAAACGGCCAGTGCCAATGCTCCAACCTTGTCGTTGCCTGCAATGAGGGGAACAGCAATAAAGTCACTTCCAAGATAGTCTTTGAGTTGGGTGTCTATGGTTTTACATCTTTTATCTTTGAAAAAATCACGGCTGAAAACAGGTTTACCCTGTTTATATGCTTCACTCCAAATAGAATCCTCTAGGTCTATTATATGAAGCTGTGGAGCCAGTGAATCATCTTCTGTTCCCTTGGCAAATACTCCCTTAAGGCACCTATTTGAATAGTGAAAGAGTATTCCGCTTTGTATTTCAAAGAGGTTAGCCAAGGAGGTGAATAACACGCTGTGGAGTTCCTGCCGTGTTTTAACTAAGAGTAATGATTCAAGCGTGCCTATTAGTGTAGCTAAGTCAAAGGCCCTGTGCTCAAGAAGCTCAAATGTTTCTTTTCCTTGTGGCAGTTTGGGAGTTTTGTGGTCTCCAATTGTTAGCCCAAGTTCGTTAGCAGTTTGTTTTATAGAGTTTTGTACATCTTTGAAGATCTGCTCAAGACCATCGGCTTCTATGGGTAAGCCCACTCTTTTAAAGAGGTCGAGTAGGTCCGCAGTAGAAAGTGAATTTTCTTTATAGAGAAAATGGGCACAGATGTCTGCTAAATAGACAACTTTAAGAATGGGAATAGAACCAGCAATTTGAGCGATTTCCTCGTGATGAAATTTTACTGCCGAACGGATGGTTAAGGGAAGATGCCATTTTTCTAAGAGTTTAAAACCCTCTTTTGTGTGATCTATTCCCCAAATTTTTTCCTCTGATTCCAGAATGGTCTGGCCTGTACGTGGATTTTGAACTATTTTATCAACGACATGAGGATTTTTGATTATTAGTGATAGCTGCCCTATATCGTGCAGAAGGCCGGCGAGAAATGCTTCTTCTTCTGAAAAAGGGGAATGGAAATATGAAGCAATGGTCTTACACAAAAGGGCACAGCTCAAACTGTGGTTCCAAAAGTTCGACAGCGAAAAGCTTTTGGGTACCTCTATTTTAGAAAATGTTTGGCAAACTGCTGCCGTTATTGCCACATTACGCATAGTTGAAATACCCAAGTTGAGAGCAGCTTGGGTAATGGTTTTGACAGGTTGTCTTGGGCTTACTAAGGCAGAGTTAGCAATCTTTAGAATTTGAGTGCAAAGAGCCGGATCTTTGCTTGCAATATCCGCTAACTCCTTTACAGATTTTTTTTCATCATCTGTAGCTTCAAGGAGTCTTAGGATGACAGTTGGAAGAGATGGAAGAACTGGTTCTCGTAGTGTTTTTGAACACGTCGTAGTCATTAATTTTATCTTATAAGTATGGTTATCTTAGGTTATTATTAAATTTAATAAGTAACTTTTTTAATAATGTTTTTCAAGTAATGTCATAGCATTTCTAGTATTTTTAACAATCTTGTTACATTTTGTTCATGTTTTTTTTAAAATTTTTTTAAACATAATAAACAACCTTTGCCAAGTTTCTTGTTATATTTATCATAATCGGATTCCATTATAGTTTTATTAAGGAAATTTATGCGATTTAAGCAAATTTTTTTGCTTAAAAGCTCCTAGGAAGATACTCGTACCTTAATAGGCCATGTTGATCTTATGTTTGAACCTATGGCAGCTTCTTTACGAAAGATAGCGACAGATCAACCACAATTCCTTATAGAGTCTTTTAAGGAATCATATTGCTTCTAATCAGCCTTTAAGAAGTATTATTATTGATAACGAGTGGATAAAAAGAGGTGTAAAGAAGTCTCTTTGGTCCCTCATAATAAGGTTATTGCTGGGCCTTTTTGACGTGACAGAATAATCTTCATCATCACGAGGCGGTGCAGCTTGATGGCGATTTTCTAATTCAGGAGTTAGATTGTTGTTCTATATTAGAGTAATGTCGTGGCTGTATTAATCTTTGAAATATCAAGATGTTAGGTGCAATTATGGTTTGAGTGTTGATTCTGCGTATAACTTAATTAATTACCGTTAGAGCTAATAATCGAGTCTGCAGGATACTCTTTGTGGTGGAAGTGATGTGCAATAGTTTTGGGATGAATGCTTGATCCTTGATCGATTGTGAGTCCCTGAGGTATCTGGGCATGCATGCCTATTGTAACTATCTTTCCTTTTTCTCGGCCAATGTTTGCCCCTTTTCCTATGCTTACACCAATATCGGTAATAGTTCTAAAAACTTTTGCCCCTGGTCCAATCTGTGTATCAAAAAATAGGATGGAATCCTTAACTACGGCTCCTTCTCCAACTTGAACTCCTGGAAACAGGATAGAACGCTCTACGTGTCC
>JAMOUE010000120.1 GCA_027068235.1 Deltaproteobacteria bacterium
CATACATATGTATATTTTTTAAATTTTCAATTGGATGCATTTCTATTTTTTGTTTATTGTCAATTGACACAGTTTGCATTGTAAAATGAAATATCATTGATGTGGATGCATATTTGCTCAGATTATGAGCAATAAATGAGCTGGGGTCAGGAATGACCCCAATAGCGGACTGTGTGAATGCCAGCTTATTGTGTTTTTTAGGAATCATTTCCAATATACATCCCCAGATAATATCGCTATTTCCTGGAAACAACCCCTCTCCACTTTTGATGTGTTCCAATGGTAATGAATGTGATCTTTAAAAAATGGTTTCTCGGAAAGCAAATTTCCGGAAATTTGAAGCAGTTCTAAAAAACTACTGTTTTCTCGAAAAGCACATTTCCGGAAAATTGAAGCAGTTTTACCAGTGAAATCACCATCTATCATTACATTGTAAAACACCAGTCATGGCGACTCCCAGGAGAACTAGATATTCTGTTGCAGAAGCCATAAAACTAATTCTTCAGGACGAAAATGAAGAGGATGAAGCTCTAAGTGGCAGTGATGATGAATCAATCATTTCAAATCAATTTGATAGTGACATATCAGACAATGATCATGTTTCGGACAATGATGAGCAGCCTGATGAGATTTCAGATCATAGCAGTTCTGATCAAGAGGCTGATGATCAACCAGTGGTTGCTGTGCCTGATCAGAATCTACCTCAAGGTCGGAGCCGTGGACGAGGCCGTGGTCGAGGCCGTGGGCGAGGCCGTGGTCGAGGCCGTGGGCGATGTCAAGCTGGACAAATTGATCATGCTCCAGATAGGACTCAGAATCAGGATGGTCCACCCGATGCTGGTCAACTGATTGGCAAAAATGGCAAGATATGGAGTCGTAACCCACCAGCCCAACATAGGCGAGGTTTACAAGACATCATACGGAATCCACCTGGTGTCACCAATGAAGGAAACATCCAGAATATTGAATCATCGTATGCCTTGTTCATCACACCAGTCATTCTGGATATTATCATGAGGGAGACAAACAGGGAAGCTATGCGTGTTTATGGTGAATGGAACACAGCCAATCCTAAAAAACCAAAACAGTGGACCCCTCTTGTCATTCCAGAACTAGAGGCCTTTATTGGACTTCTCCTTACAGCTGGTGTCCACAGAGCACATATGGAACCACTCAAGGACCTGTGGGCGCCAGGCAATGGAAGACCAATTTTTGCTGCAACAATGGCCTACAATCGCTTCAAACTGATCCTACGCTTCTTGAGATTTGACAACAAGACTACACGAGCTGCCAGAAGTGCAACTGACAAGTTGGCAGCTTTTCGTGACGTTTGGGAGCTCTTTCTTCGTCAGTTGAAAAATTGTTACATCCCTGGACCAGACATGACTGTCGATGAACAACTTGTCCCGTTCCGAGGACGATGTGCTTTTCGACAATACATTCCCAGTAAACCGGCGAAATATGGCCTAAAGATATGGTGGAACTGCGATGCGGAAACCTCATATCCCTTGAAAGGTGATGTGTATCTTGGACGTCAACCTGATGAGGCTAGACAAGTTGGCCTGGGGGCATCAGTCGTGTTGCATACCACAGGTCCCTGGCTATATGGTGGTCGAAATATTGTATGTGACAATCTCTTCACCTCAATTCCATTAGCTGAGGATTTGCTAACAAAGCACACCACCATTGTGGGAACCCTTCGCCGAAACAAGGGTGAAATTCCACTCGAGATGCTGCCAGCTAGAAATAGAGCAGAGAAGTCGTCTCTATTTGGTTTTGCGGATAAGCTTACCATATCGTCATACGTTCCCAAAAAGGGTAAAGCTGTCCTCACGTTATCCACCATGCACCATGACGACAGCACGGAAGGTGATGCTCAGAAGCCCTCTATTATTCTCCATTATAACGCTAAGAAAAGTGGTGTAGATAACATGGATCACTTGGCTACAATGCTTTCATGCAAACGCAAGTCTAATAGGTGGCCCATGGTTCTGTTCTACAACATGTTGGATGTTGCGGGTGTTGCTGGGTTCGTGATCTGGATGAGTCTGCATCCTGAATGGGAAGCCAGAGATAAATGCAGACGTCGAAGGACATATTTGTCCCAGGTTTCTCGCACACTTACTGAAGCTTGGATCAATATTCGATTACAAAATCTACATATTCTTCAGCCATCAGTAGTCAATGCCTTACGTCTCATTGGTCGAGTAGTTGATCCGATTCAAAGACCAAGACCTGCTGGTCCGGTTGTTAGGAAAAGATGTCAACTGTGTTCCAGGCACGAGGACACTAAAACATATCTTGCATGTGGTCGATGTGCCCGACCTGTTTGCAGCCGCCACAGCAGGACGGCAACTACATGTATCCAATGTGAGCCCTAACTGAAATCTACACACACATTACTTGAAAACGATTAAACAATGATTGTGTAATTGATGTTTGCATCATATATAGCATATGCTATGTTTAGTGCCACAATATTTGGCTTTATTTTGATATTTGAGAAATGTAATGTAATTTGGAACATTTTCGTATGACATTTATCCAAGTTATAAAGTGTAGACGTATACAAAAATATCAAAATAAGTACATTTTCTTAATATACAGAAAGTGTTTTGTATACCTGGTGCTGGTTGAGCAAGTTAATTTTGATTAAAATTACTACTTTTGTACTTTTGCAATGAATGTGTATTTCCGAAATTGGGGTCAGATCTGACCCCAGGTGTGCTTTAGTGTGACTTTTCTGAAATGTACACTAACCTTACTTGAAAACGATTATACAATGATTGTGTAATGGATGTTTGCATCATATATAGCATATGCTATGCTTAGTGCCACAATATTTGGTTTTATTTTGATATTTGAGAAATTTAATGTAATTTGGAACATTTTCGGATGACATTTATCCAAGTTATAAAGTGTAGACGTATACAAAAATATCAAAATAAATACATTTTCCTAATATACATAAAGTGTTTTGTATACCTGGTGCTGGTTGAGCAAGTTAATTTTGATTAAAATTACTACTTTTGCAATGAATGTGTATTTCCGAAATTGGGGTCAGATCTGAACCCAGGTGTGCAT
>JAMOUE010000121.1 GCA_027068235.1 Deltaproteobacteria bacterium
TCTGAGATCAAAAAATTTTCTCCTGGAACGGAAATTTTTCTCTTTTTCTTTTCGGTAATGGAAATGTAGAACTTAAACAGTGGCATGATAGAGAAAAATAGCCGGAAAGCATCTTTACGCTCACTGCCGCAAATCGTTAGTTGGCGGGGATATTACCTCTGCTTTTTTCGTAACGGCAGAAGCGAGTTTCTGATGTGTTTTTGAAAGATTATTTGCTTTTTGTTAATGGAAAACTTATCAGTTCTCTGTATTCAGGGCCGCTTGGATGAAGGATGCTTTGATAAAGAGCGAAGTCTTTTACCGGTGTCCTTAGAAGAGGAGGTGAAAGGGTCAAAAAGTCTTTTAATTCAATTGGATTTGCACCTCTAGCCTTTACTCTGCCAATTGTGACATGAGGGCTAAAGGGCCTTTTTTCAGGCTCAAAGCCTATAGTAGAAAGAGAGTCCTCAATATTTGCCTGAAGACTTTTTAAAACTGGCAGGTCTCCTTTTAGTCCAAGCCAGAGCACCCTTGGAAATTTGGGATTTGGAAAGACGCCTGTAGCCGACAATGAAAGCTCAAAGGGAGAAAAGTTTTTTGCTACATCTCTAGCCTTTTTTTCAATAGAAGCAAGCTTTTCCTCTTGAATTTCTCCTAGAAACTTCAATGTTAGATGACAATTTTCAGGCTTTACCCATCTTACACGTTTTCTAAAAAGTGGCCTGAAGTGCTCTATAGTTTCTGAGAGAAAATCCTTGGTTTCAGGCGACAGGTTTATAGCCAGGAAGCAGCGAACCATATTTCAGAAATCTCCTTAGCCAGTCTAAGGCAGTTTCAACAGTAAGTTTTCGTATCTCATCTCTATTGCCAGGAAAGAGAAACCTATGAACAAGGGTGGTTTCTTCAGCAGACATGGCAATAAACACCGTTCCAACGGGTTTGTCAGGTGTGCCTCCCCCTGGCCCTGCAATGCCTGTCATGGCCAGAGCACATTGGCTTTCGGCTCTTTTTCTAGTTCCGTTTACCATTTCAAGGGCTGTCTGGCGGCTGACTGCTCCATACTGGGCGAGGGTCTCCTTGGATACTCCAAGCAGGTCCACTTTTGCTTGATTACTATATGTAACCATTGAACGGTCAAACCATTCGGAACTGCCTGCAACAGACGTAAGTGTGGCGCCAAGCATACCGCCGGTACAAGATTCCGCTGCCGAAAGCATAAATCTCTTGGCTTTGAGCAGATCCCCAAGGGTGGCTGCAAGGCTGCCTGACTCTTCATCTGCCACTATGTATTGTTCAAATTCGCTGTGAATAGTCTCTGCTGCCTTTTTCAACAAATCTTCTGCCTTGGCTTGGGATCTGTCAATAACGGTTACGCTTACATGGACTTCAGGAAAGACAGGGTAGTAACCAAGCTTTATATGGTTTGATGTGAGAGAAAGTTCCTCAAGGCGAAGGTTTATCTCAATTTCTGTAAGGCCAAAAAGTTTAAAGACCTTTTGCATTACAAAAGGCCTATTCTGATCCAGGGAGTTCAGGCGTGGCAACACCCTTTCTGTCAGATGTTCACGAAGCTGTTCTGGTACGCCTGGTAAGAAGAAGAGGTATACACCATTGTATCTGAGCTCGTATCCGGCGGCATGGCCGGTTGGATTCAGTACCTTTGCTCCCTTTGGAAGCATGGTGAGTTTCCACTTGAATTGGTCAGGGGCATGTTCTCCCAGGCGGGCCTCCATCTCCTCTATCTGTTTTTCCACCTGTGGATTTTTTTCCAGGGGAAGGCCAAGGGCCTTTGATACGGATTCATTGGTGATGTCATCGGTGGTTGGACCAAGCCCTCCGCTTATGATGACAAATTGGTTGTCAGATATGGCTTCCAACAAGGTATCACGGATTGAGTCAGGATCGTCACCTATTACTGTTATCTTTTTAACCTGATGACCAGCGGAAAAGAGTCTTGAGGCTGCAAAGCTGCTGGTTGTATTTACGATCCTTCCAGAGATTAGCTCATCGCCAATGGCGATTATTTCCCCAATCATAACAAGATAGCAACCCCCAGATGATAAAGAATATTTGCGATGATGCCCGCCATCACATCATCCATTACAATGGAAAATCCTCCCCTAAAGACCTCTTCCATCTGTTTTACAGGAAAAGGTTTGTATATGTCAAACAGACGAAACATGATAAATTGCACTATCACAGCGCCAAATGAGAAGGGAATAAGCCACAAGGCAATAGCCATGCCCACGACTTCATCTATAACAATGACTTGTGGGTCCTTAAAACCAAGATCACTTTCTGTTACATGGGCGGCTATAGAGGAAAAAATGATAAGGGCTATGAGAACTAAAAAGGAGCTGCCTGTTTGTGGAATAAGATTGATTAATGCCCCAACAATTATCCCTAGAAGTGCCCCTGCAGTTCCTGGGGCCTTTGGTACGTAACCAAGTCCAAAACCCGTTGCAAAGACCTTGCAGATCTTATGCATTTTAGAGCGAGCCATACCTACTTCTCCTCATCCACTTCTTTTGCACATATAACCTCGTTATAAACCCTACCAATGGGTAATGCTAATTTTTCAGAGATCTTTTTGCACTCTTCAAATTCTGGAACGACTTGTCTAGTGCCATCGGGCCTAAAGATTGCCTTTGCCTTTAAGATGCCCCATCTTGTTTTTACGTTCACAATCTTCCTCTCAAGAACAATTCGCATTGTTTTTCGAATCCTTAGCCCAGAAGAGGTGGTGTTTGAAAGAATAAAATCGGAAACATTTTCAGAATGATCTGGAGAGGAAAGAACAGTGATCTCAAATCCTGGTCTGTTCTTTTTCATCAAAACCTGCCGTATCCATGCATCAGTTGCCCCATTTTCCAGCACGGTTTCCATGAAATGGCCAAGATGCTCAGGGTTCATGTCATCAATAACAGTAGTCATCTCAACAACTTCATCTGTTAAGCGTTTAACGCCTTCACTTTGGCCAAGAACGATTCTAAGTAGATTTGGCCTTTCATTCAGATCCCATGTCCCTGCGCCATAGCCAATATTTAATATCTTCATGGGCGGAGGTTCAGTCCACTTGTCGGAAAGCATAACTGCA
>JAMOUE010000122.1 GCA_027068235.1 Deltaproteobacteria bacterium
AACATAAAACTCAGATTAGATTCAGTAGAAAGTGCACTATTACAGGCAGTTCTTAGCCGCGGTGACAAAAGTTTGGGCGTCTTACTCTCTACATTGGTGTCAAAGGGGTATGGGAACAAAAGGATGGTAAAGGAAATTTCACAGATTGCCGAAAATTACCTTAAGGAAAAAGGAAGTAAGGAGGAGTTCCCATGGGAGGTAGTTAACCACCGCGTGAAAAGAGACTACCTTCTTGCACAATGGCGTAAGGCCCAAAGGGCAGAGCAGACCAGTTTTTGCAACCAAAAGATTTGTAGAAGGTGTGGGGCGTGTTGAAATTGAAATGAGTTTAATGGCACAGACAGATGTAAATGAAAAAGAGGGTAAGGAGTTTGTAGGTTCGGCAGATGGTGCATCACAAGAGACACCAACTGTAGAACTTACCAGCAATAGTTCTCCTATCGAGGCTGCCCAGTGGATAAAAGCGTCTTTAGAGGAGATTAAGTTTGGCTCTGATACCTTGGCAGTAGCCATGGATTTGCCATCGGGTAACCGAATTGGTGCATATAATCTCCTAAAGGCCTTGGAGATGGTTCTTCGGGAGTACTTTATCAAAATTCCAGATGAAATAGCATCACAAATTGGACAAGGCAATCAGGATATATTTACGTTTGTGGCTCCTGCAAAGGAGCGCCATTTAAAACCCCGGCAGGTGGAAATTAATACCATGCCGGGGATTTCTACCTTGACCATAAAGGGCAGCGAACCTGTTGATGGGGAAGATGGTTATATCAAACTCTTTTTTGACTTTAGGGTACAGCCAGGACGTCTTCTGCCAGATGGCAGTATGGATTTCAGAGAGGTTAACCGTTTTCCCCAGGCCTCAAAAGATCAGTTAGTTTTAAGAATTTATGAGCCTTCATCTGGAACAGAAGGGACAGACGTCTTGGGTTTCCCAATTCGGGCTAAGGCAGGAAAGCCTGCACTGGTCAAGATTGGAGACGGTTTTTATTCAAAAGATGATATCGATTCCGATACCAACAGACGTATTTGGGATTACTATGCCAAAAAGGCCGGTATCATAATCTGTACGTTTGAAGGTGGACCTAGCGAAGAAAACCTGAGAAAGATTTCTATAAAGAATGAGGTAAAGGTCAAGGATATAGATTTCAACACAGGTAATTTTAAGGGTGTAGCCAATGAACTAAGGTGTAAGGCAGATTTGATAGTGGAGGGTGATATACGAGGATGTTTTGCAGTGGTGATAGATGGTTCCTTGATAGTAAAGGGGGCTGTAGAGGGAGAGACGGTTGACGCCACAGGGCCGGTTGTAGTGAGTTTTGCACGGAATTTTATTCGTTCAGGCTCTGATATGGAAGTTGGCGCTGCAAGGGAAGCCAAACTTATTGCCCAAAATAGACTGATCATAAGAAAAGAAATCAGTAAAGGGATAATCAAGACCAATCATCTTATTATAAAACCAAAAGGTACATTAGAAATACTGCTTGGCAGGGCACAGATAGAGGCGAACCATATTGTTGCCACAAATGTCAGTGTAAGAAATATAGTTGAGATCGAACTTGGAAAAAAACTCTTTCAGCTTTACTCCCAACTGAAGGCACAGGAAAGGGAACTTGGAGCAGAAATAGAGAGGCAAAAAGAGGCCTTGAGGAATAGAAGCGCAGTATTTGCCCAAAAGATGCAACTTGCCCAAAGTATCCTTGATGAAGAGGGTAAGGCATTAATCCCTGTGCTCAAACAGTTTGCCACAATGATTCTTTTGGGAAAGCTTAGTGTTGAAAAGCTCAGAACCAGAATGGCAAATCTAGAGGAGAAGATCGTCTATGATCTTCATATGTTGACAAAACAGCTTAGGCTTATGTTGGACCTGCAAGAGGAGTTAAGCAAACTTAACGAAAAAATGGATCTCCTTGCAGAACAAATCAGTAAGACTGAAGAGGCCATTGATGATCTTTCAATAGAAATGACCGGAACCATGAATGATTCCGGCCAAATCATCATCAGATGCAATGGATATGAAAAAAAGGTTTTTCCATTAGAAGTCCAAAATAAGGTTTTTCAGATCTCTATGCAGTATGATGCAGCCAAAGGGCCCATATTCCGATTAGATACTGCTAAATAGTTGGCCTAAGATCGTCCGATCACAAATAGCTTCATTTAGCTGCACTTGGAATAGCCACAAGACCTGCAAAGGGCACATCCTTCCTCAAAATCTAGGGTAGCACCACAATCTGGGCAGTTCATGACATTTGGCTCTTTTCTGTCTATCTCGATATCTGCTGCTCCTGCCAGAACCTTTGCAACTCCATCAGGGCATGAAAGGACCTGCTTACCTTCATCCCAGCTTGGAGATGGACACCTGATACCGGAAAGTTGTTTTATTATTGCCTTGGGACTAACTCCAGAGCGAAGGGCTAATGATATAAGACGGGTTTCTGCTTCTATCTGACATGCGGCGCACCCTCCTGCTTTTCCCATTTGTGCAAAGACTTCGCAAAAGTCATCGTCATCCCAATTGATAGTGACGTAAAGGTTGCCACATCCTGTTCTTACCCGTTCTGTAATGCCACGAGTGCGTCTGGGCCTTGGACGAGGGGCAATCTTACCGTTTGGTGCCTCTCTGCACTCTACGGCCTTGTTTTCCTTTTCTTTTTTCACCTCTTTTTTCTTCAAATTAAGAACTTGAACCGGCCTGCTTCCATACCTATAGATTGTAAGACCCTTTAGGCCCTTTTGCCATGCGAGGATATAGGCCTTTTTGACATCTTCAATGGTTGCCTCTTCTGGGAAATTGATGGTTTTTGATACAGCATTGTCTGTGTGGATTTGAAAGGCTGCTTGGATATTTATGTGGTCTTCTGGGGTAACATCCATGGAGGTGACGAAAATACTCTTCAAATCATCTGGGATCTCGTCAAAATCCTGTATGGAGCCGGTGGATGCTATCTTCTCCATGAGTTCAGTTGAGAAAAGCCCTCTTTCCTTCATCTCTTCAACAAATTTTGGATGAGCCTCCACAAGTTCACTGCCATCAAGCACCTTTCTTATGTAACTTATGGCAAATAGGGGTTCTATTCCACTGGATGCACCAGCAATGATGCTTATGGTTCCTGTTGGAGCAATGGTAGTGGTTGTGGCGTTTCTCATGTAAGGAGTTTCCGGATTGTCATAAATACTTCCTTCATAGGCTGGGAAGTTACCCCTTTTCTTTGCAAGTTCCACGGATGCCTTTTTGGATTCTTCATCAATGAATTTCATGACATTTTGAGCAATTTCAATGGCCTTTTCAGAGTTATAAGGGACTTTCATAGAGATCAGCATATCTGCAAAGCCCATGACCCCAAGCCCTATCTTGCGGGTTTTTTTGGTCATACGTTCTATTTCCTTAAGTGGGAACTTGTTGGCATCGATCACATTATCGAGGAAATGAACGGCATCCCAAACGGTCCTTTTAAGATCATCAAAGTCTATGGTGCAGTCATCCTTGACGAATTTGCCAAGGTTTATTGAGCCAAGGTTGCACGATTCGTACGGGAGAAGTGGTTGTTCACCACAGGGATTGGTGCTTTCAATCTGGCCCAGGTTTGGTGTTGGATTCGACTTGTTTATCCTGTCTATGAATATTATGCCTGGTTCTCCATTGTCCCATGCCGCCTTAACTATCTGTGAAAAGACCTGATCTGCTGGTAATCGTCTTACTTCAAGGCCCGTTCTAGGATTTATCAACGGATAGCTTTCACAGTTGTGGACTGCTGTCATGAATTGTTCGGTTAAGGCAACTGAGATGTTAAAGTTGTTCAGCCTGTCAGTCTGTGTTTTACACTTTATGAACTTTTCAATGTCAGGATGGTCAACCCTGAGGATTCCCATATTGGCCCCTCGTCTTGTACCGCCTTGCTTGATTGTTTCTGTGGCCACATCGAAAATAGTCATAAATGATATCGGGCCGCTTGCCACCCCATGTGTCGTCTTGACTATGTCGCCTTCTGGACGGATTCTTGAAAATGAAAACCCAGTTCCACCACCACTTTTGTGTATCATTGCAGTGTGTTTAACCGCCTCAAAGATACTCTCTATAGAATCATCAATGGGCAATACAAAGCAGGCAGACAGTTGCCCCAAGATGCGTCCTGCATTCATAAGGGTGGGACTGTTGGGCATAAACTTGAAACTGGTCATCATTTCATAAAAGCGTTTTTCAAGTGCCTCAATGTCTGCATCTTTGTCATAGTTTTGATCAGGTTGAGCTATGGCCTTTGCTACTCTATGAAACATATCTTCAGGTGTCTCTATGACCTGACCAAGCTCATCGCGCTTGAGATAGCGCCTTGCAAGTACTACCAATGCATTGTTTGAAAGAGGCAAGGATGTGCGTGGAAGCTCAAGCTCCATTATTTTCCTCCTGGTTGTATTTTTAGGTATTTATCTCCCCAACGATAATACAATATCTTGTTGCTATTGAAATATGATGTGGAATATTTAGTGGATTTTGATCAGGATGTCAAGTTTGGTCCTTAAGTAAAAAATAACGATTATTCCATCATAACTTCTTCGAAAAGGGCCGATAACCATTGTAGAGTTTGTAAAGTCCTTGCAGAGGCTAACCCCTCAGATTAACCTGAACAAAAAAATTAATAAAAAAATTTTTAATGCAGGAGGTATTATGCACAAAATCAATAAAATGGCAGTGTATCATTTTGCCGCACTTCTTGTGGTAAGCGTGATCTGCCTATCTGTCAGAAGTGTTTCAGCAGCGGATATGAATCTAGTCATAGATAATATGCCACGGGTCTTTGGACTTGGTATCGGCTTTGCGCCTGACTATCAGGGATCAGATGACTATATGGTAGGAGTAGCTCCCTTTGCGAGATTTCAGTTCAAGGGACATCAGCAGTACATAATCATAAAGGGATATGAGTTACAGATAAACCTTATTGATCACTCATGGTTCCGACTTGGGCCTTCTGTAAATTATCATTGGGGCAGAGATCATGACGTGGACGATGCTGTAGTAAAAAAGATGAAAAAGATTGATGATACCATTGAAGCAGGAGGGTTTATAGGCGTAGAGTTCATCGACCAGATCAATCCGCGCAAACGTTTTGTTGCAGACGTTGACTTTTTAACAGATGTTGGCAACGAGCATGATGGTTATACTATTACCGCAAGCGCAAGATTTTGGTATCCACTGTCACAAATGTTCGATTTTGGATTTGGTGTTGGATTATGTTACGCCAGTGACAACTATATGAAGACCTACTTTGGTGTTAGCGAAAAAGATGCACTCAGGACCGGGCTCCCTGTCTTTGATGCTGACAGTGGCGTAAAGGATGTAAGGATCAATCCGGTATTTGTCATGCATCTTAATATGAACTGGCATGTGGCAGCAGGCGTACAGTACAGACGTCTTGTTAGTGATGCCGATGATAGTCCAATAGTGGATAAGAGAGGTTCTTCCAATCAGTGGATTGGAGGACTTGGTCTTGCCTATAGCTGGTAATTTCTGGTTAAGACTAAGGAGGTAATAAAGTGAGAATGAAAAAATCAACTATTAAAGGATTATTGGCCACGTTTTTTTTCATTGTTCTAACTGCTGTATCAGCTACGTCTTTTGCTTCAACTGCACAAGAGATTGATAGGGATGTTGATAAGGCCCTTCAGGAGTTGTTTGCCAAATCTCCAGAGGCTCGACAGCTTGCAAAGATGGCAAAGGGTATCCTTGTCTTTCCAAAGATCTACAAGGCCGGATTTATTGTAGGTGGTCAGTACGGTGAGGGGGCCTTGAGGGTCAATGGCCATTCAGTAGCCTATTTTAAGAGTGTTGGGGCATCGTATGGCCTACAGGCAGGGGTACAGTCCTTTGGCTACGCCCTATTTTTCATGACAGACGATGCCTTAAAATATATTCTTAACAGCAATGGATGGGAGATCGGCGTTGGTCCAAGCATAGTTGTTGTTGATGCAGGTGCTGCCAAAAATCTCACAACCACCACTGCCAAAAAGGACATCTATGCATTTATCTTTAGTCAAAAAGGACTTATGGCAGGACTTGGGCTTCAGGGGACAAAGATTACTCCCTTTCATCCAGAAGGTTCACCACATCATAAATAGAAACAGAAGGGGTTTGACTTAGGGATGAAAGTTTAGTGTGCTGTCATTGCAAGCAAAGTGAAGCAATCCTAATAAAAAAGCACATGTGCTTGGATTGCTACCTGCGGCTGCTGCGCGCCTCGCAATGACAGTTATGTCAGCTAAAAAGTGTGTCCTAATTATACCAGAGGGCCTGTCATTTCAGATCTACCCTTCCAAAATATCCATTTACTATGTCTAGGCCTCATATAAGCGTCCATTTTCATTTACGTTATGCCCAAAAAGATAAAGAAGAGCCTGCATAAAAAAGAGGGCAACATTCCAGAACTCCTTGCCCCAGCAGGCACCAAAGAGGCCTTTTTTGCAGCCTTGGAGGCAGGAGCAGATGCAATCTATGTAGGCCCTCGGATACTAAATGCCAGGGCCTATGGAAAGAACTTTTCTGTCAAACAAATAGCTGGTCTAACACAAGCTGCTCATAACAAGGGCGTAAAGTTATTTGTTGCCCTTAATTCAGTAATGAAAGAGCATGAGATTCCACAAGCCGTAAAGCTTCTTTCTCAGCTGCATGAGATAGGTATTGATGCCCTTATAACCCAGGATCTTGGTATATTACGACTGGCACGAAGATATTTCCCCGAGCTTCGTCTTCATGCCAGCACTTTAATGACCATTCACAACAGCCTTGGAGCAGAAACGTGCAAACGCCTAGGATTCTCCCGTGTGGTATTGGCTAGGGAGCTTACACTCAAGGAGATTGCCAGAATCAGCGATAGAGTCTCCATAGAACTAGAGCTTTTTGTCCATGGAGCCATGTGTTTTTCCATCTCTGGGCTTTGTAGATTCAGTAGTTTCTTTGGTGGAAAATCCAGCACAAGAGGACGTTGTGTCCAGCCATGTAGAAGGCTCTACAAGTGGGAAGGCAGAAAGGGCACGTTTTTTTCCATGGAAGACCTTAGTGCCCTTGAGCTGATTCCTGCCCTGTCCAGGTTGGGAATATCCTCATTGAAAATAGAGGGAAGGCTCAAGCCTGCAAACTATGTATATCATGTTGTGCGGGCTTATCGCATCATACTCGACTCTGACAGGGAAAGGTTCGAAGCAGACCTTATAAGGGCCAATGAAGAGATCCAAAAGGCAATGGGAAGGCCCACTACCAATGGTTTTTATTTAAGCTCAAATCCAAGGGATCTTATCTGTCCTACAAGAACTGCCAACACCGGTCTATTTATGGGTAAGGTTGTATCTTATGAGAAATCGGGCGTAATGGAGGTGGATGGCAAAAAGTCTTTTTCCAAGGGAGATACTCTTAGGATTGTTATTAAAGACAGGGACAAACAGTTTTCAGTAAAGGTAGATTCCATCTCTGAAAAAGGTACCATTGTTTTGCGGCAGGGAGCTGTTCCAAACGACATGAGAGACGTTCTTTGTGGTGCCTTGGTTTTCAAGTCAGATACTAAAAGAAGTGAAAGGGAAAAGTGGCTTTCTGATATACCTGCCATTCCAGGGATTTCTAAAGCCATGCGACGTGCCAAGACAAATGCAGAAAGGATACTTTCTGAGATAGAAGGAGGGCACACCCAGGAAAGAACCAAGGGCTTGGAACCACGAGTAGTGTTTTTTTTGAGAGACTTTAGCCAGTTTAAAGAACACTCTGGCAAAAGAGGCGGGCTGGATATTATTCTGCCCCTTTCCAGGGGAAATCTCAACAAGGCCTTAAGATTACCTCGAAAAGATCTGAACCGTACAAGAATAATATGGCATCTTCCTTGTATCTGTTTTGAGCAAAATGTGCCAGAGCTGATTTCCTTGGTAAGGCTTGCCAGGAACAAGGGGTTTCACAGGTTTCAGATTTCCAATCTTGGTCACCTATCCTTGCCACTAAAAGGTGCAAAACTCACCTCTTCTTATGAGTTTAACATCTTAAACTCCCAGGCACTGTTTTTGATGAATGAGTTAGGAGTCTTACAGCCTCAGTTTAGCATTGAGACAGATCTGAAAAATCTCAAAATGGCAACCAGACGATTTACCCGCGAGATCTCTCTAACAGTTTATGGTTATGTCCCCATTTTTACCACAAGACTTCGTCACAAAACTTTTAGCTCCAAAAAGCCTGTTGAAAGTCAAAGAGGCGAGCAGTTTTTCTGGCGTCCAAAAGGAGATCACGGTCTGCTTTATCCCAAACAGCCAATTTCCTTTCTTGATTTGGGAACAACCCTTTTAAAGCATGGGGTTACAAATTGGATAGTGGATCTTCGCTTTAACCCTGGTAAAAAGCCAAAAAGGCAACGGCTTCCATCTTCATGGAGAGGTCTTAAGGGGCTTTTCAGGGGAAGAAAGTTCAACATGGATTCACACCTACACTGATACTTACTGCTCCTCAAATAGTCTTAATATCGCCCTGGGTTCAAATTCCAATGCCTTTACAGCAGGATATATCCCAGCGCTTATACCAGTAATGGCAGAAAGTAGCACTGAAAGCCAAATAGTATCAATGGGTAGGAAAAGGGGCCATCTGGCAACGAGTTGGACAAATACGCCTACGGCAAGTGAGAACATGACCCCCATTATCGAGCCTGTAAGGCTTAGGACCATGGATTCTGCAAGAAATTGTATAAATATGTCTTTTTTTCGTGCACCTACAACCCTTTTTACTGCAATTTCCATAAGCCTTTCATAAATTGAAAGTGCCATTACAGCTAAAATTCCAAGGGTGCCTACTCCAAAGGCCACAAAGGCCACTATTCGACTTAGTACGGAGAAGAGAGTCAGGGTCTTGGAAGATGTGCCTTGCACCTCCTGATATGTGTTTATGGTAAAGTCCTTCTTGCCATGGAGTTTGACAAGGAGTTTTCCTATGTCTTTTACTGCCTTAGGAAGATCTTTCTGAGAATGAACCTGCACCACCACTCCATCTAGAAAATCAACGTTTTCAAGCACTGTCATCTCAGTAGTCAATGGAACAAAGGCCGTATCATCAAAGTCTTCATTGCTGAAGCTGCCCCTTCTTGCAAGGACACCAATGATCTTGAAAGGTACTCCTGCCAGGTTTATTACCTTGCCTATGGGATCAATATCACCAGGGAAGAGAGTCTCACTTGTCTTTGCTCCAAGGACGACCACTTTGCTTTTATGATCTAGATGGCTCTTATTAAAGATTCCGCCGCTAGATATATGGTAATCTAGCAACTTAAAATAACTTGGCTCTACTCCGCTTACCACCAGTTGGGATTCATTGAACTTTGACTTTATGGATACGCTTCGTTTCTTAATGGCACTTGCATCGTTAACAAAGGGTATCTTTTCCCTTATGATTTTTACATCTTCAGTTTTTAAGGTTGTGTATCTTGAAAACTGCATCCTCCTTTGTCCAATGGCCCGTACATCGCCAGGGATAACCATGATGAGGAGCGTTCCCAATCTTCCTAACTCGGCCTCCACCTTTTTTTGCATTCCTCCACTTATGGTATCCATGAGTACAAGGGAGGTTGCCCCCATTGCTATCCCTAAAAGGGCAACAATGGTTCTCCGCTTGTCTACTTTTAGGTAGGCTATTAGTTCACGTATAGACAGAATCACAACCTTGTCCTCAAGGCACGAACTGGCTCCCAGTTGGCTGCCTGTCTTGCTGGTATGGCTGCCGAGATAAGACCAGTTGCCACTGAAAAGACCAGGGCAGCAACATAAGACATGCCTGGATAGACAACGGGAATATTCAACATAGGCATGAGAAATCTTATTGCCAACAGCCCGACAACCGTTCCTAAAAGGCCACCTGCTAGTGAAATTAGGGTTGCTTCTGCAAGAAACTGGATGAGGATCTCGCTTGAAGAGGCTCCAAGGGCCCTCCTGATACCTATCTCCCACGCCCTCACCTTTACGTTTATGGAAAATATGTTGGACATGACAAACCCTGCAATAAATAGGGCAGTAACGCTTACTAATCCAAGATAAACGGACAGGGTTATATTGAATATATTTAAGAACTTCCTGATGGTTTCTGGTGTAACGACTACAAAGTCATCAGGGGCGTGGTTTGTTAAAAGGGCCTTTTTTATCTGCTGGACAATAGAGTCATAGGAGACATCAGGCCGCACCTTCACCTTTATGGCAAAAAAACGTTTATACTCTGGCTCTATAAACTTTCTGTAGCTGTTTATTGGTAAAATAGCCCTGTTATCTAGGCTTCTTCCACTTGGAAGTTTGCCTTTTTTTCTAAAGACTCCAACAATCACAAAACTTGTTTTGGCTATCCTGATAGATTTTCCAATAGGGTCTTTATTGCCAAATAGTTCCTGGGAAAGCTCTGTCCCTATGATACACACCTTTGGCGCATATATATATTCGCTCTTCATAAAGGGTCTACCTACACCTATACGGTAATCGAATACAGTTAGAAAATCCTTCATGGCACTTACCACATAGGCCTTCATGTTGTTGTCCCCAACCGATATATTTACCTTTTTGAGCATCATATAGGCGCTACTTTTTACTCCAATGACCTTGCTAACCAGTCTGAAATCTTCCATGTTAAGCCTGTACGTCATGCGCCTTATGGTGCCCTTGCCTCCAAATCCAGATCTGATGAATATGCTGTTGGGGCCCAACAGGTTTATTATCTTTTTTGCCTGAAGGTTGCTTCCATCTATGGCAGCTATAATAAAAACAATGGAGGATATGCCAAAGGTGATGGCAAAGATGGCAAAAAGAGTCTTAAGGGTCCCATGCCTAAGGGCCTTTAAAACAGAAACGATAAATGGACCTTTAAGCAGGATAGATAAGTCCATCTTTCATAATCACTCTCTTTTTGGCGTAGGATGCCGTAGTCTCATCATGAGTTACGAGTATGATGGTTTTGCCTTGTTCGTTAAGCGTTGCAAGTATCTCCATGACTTGGGCAGCGCTTTTTGAGTCTAATTGGCCGGTAGGCTCGTCGGCAAGGACGATGTCTGGGGAATTGATCAGGCTTCTGACTATGGCGGTACGCTGCTTCTGACCACCAGATAGCTCTGAGGGTAAAAAAGAAAGCCTCTCCTGGAGGCCCACTCGTGTAAGAAGATCTTTTGCCCTCTTTTTGAAATCTAGTTTCTTCTTGGAGTAAATGGTTGGTACCAGCACATTTTCAAATAGTGTCAGGTATGGAATTAGGTAAAAAGATTGAAATATAAAACCAAGCCTTTCATTACGTATTTTCGAAAGGCTATCATCGTCAAGTTTTGAAATCTCTGAACCTGCAAAATGATAAGAGCCAGAAGTTGGACTCTCAAGGCAGCCAATGATGTAGAGCAGGGTTGACTTTCCACTACCGCTTGCTCCCATAATGGCAAGAAAGTCTCCCTTTTCTACTTGAAGGTCTACTCCCTTTAAGACCTCTATCTGTAGTTCTCCTTGCTGGTATATTTTCTTGATTTTCTTGAGTTGGATTATTGCCATTTGACAGCGTTGTCAAAAGGATATCTATGGCCGATAGAGAACAATGTCTCCTTCAGCTAGTCCTTTTATTATTTGCGTAAATTCTGAATCGTTTACGCCTGTTACCACCTTGACATACCCGTCTCCTTTGCCTCCTTTTACCTTGACTACAAAGTGGCCATCCATAAACTTTACCGCTCCATTTGGCACAATTAGCGTATCTTTTATAGTCTTGATATGTATGGTGTTGTGCGTTGTCATCTTCAAGTGAAGTCTTGTTGCCTTTTGTATGATTTTTACCACAGCAATGTAGTAAACTACGTTGTTTTGTACTATTGGGGCAGGGTATATCTTGTGGATTTTCCCATTAAATTTGATATCAGGATATGCATCTACTTGAAAGGTTACGTGCATGCCTTCATCTACTTTTCCTATGTCGGTCTCATCCACGTATATCCAGTTTTCAACCTTTGATTCATCAAGAATCTTTACAAATTGAGGGGCATTTAGACCTGCTACAACGGTCTCCCCTTCTTGTGTTGACACATATGTTATCACTCCAGAAAAGGGGGCGCGCAGCTCAGAGTAGGACATCCTTATAAGTGCCTTTTCAAGTTCTGCCTGCGCCTTAATG
>JAMOUE010000123.1 GCA_027068235.1 Deltaproteobacteria bacterium
TGCCAGTTTTGCCAATGCCTCGGCCTCCTTTATCATACCTTCAGCATCCACACTCACCACTTCAGCACTTACAGGTCCATCCACTATGGAGCATATTTCCTTGATTCTCTCTTCAAAATCACATTCCTCTTTTGCAATAAGGGATGGATTAGTAGTAACACCGTCAACCATTCCCATTTCCATAGCCTTTTTTATTTCTTCAAGGTTTGCAGTATCAATAAAAAACTTCATTTTTCTTCTCCTAATTCAAAATTTGCTTAATAAACCATAATGGTAGGGTCGATAATAAAAGCAGAACCCTGCATTAACAACTGATTTTTGACTCAATAACATCTAATAAAATTTGGATTAGAAAAGGATAATAATTTTTAAATAAAAACTGCTTATGAACGCCATTAGAAAATTCTACTCAGGAGTAAAACTAGGAGATACTGGTGCAGTTTTTAAGATATCTAAAGATAATTTGATGGCCTTTGTCGAGGGAGTAGACAGTGACAACATATTGGAGGTTAATACATTGCTGCCCTCACTTATAAAAGAGGCAGGTCTTTGTTATGGCATTTTGAACCCTCCTGAGTCTCAGGAAAATATCTTAGTAATTGCAAAAGGTCAGGAGCCAATACCCGGTATTGATGGCAGAATCGAAATTGTTGCCAAATCGTATTTGGAACATAAAAAGGCTGGCCTTTTAGATAATCCTAAAAATCTTAATGCAATAAAGAATGTCTCAAAGGGAGAGATCATAGCCAAAAGAATTCATCCAACGCCTGGAACCCCTGGCAAAGATGTTTTTGGCAATGAAATTGAACCCAAACATGGAGAATGGGTTCCATTTAGACCAGGCGAATTTGTCGAAATAATAAATAGCGACACCATGGCTGCCGCTGCTTCTGGAGCCTTGGTTGTGGAAAACGATGGTACCATATCAGTAGCTAGAGAGTGGACTATTAAGGGCGATGTCGATTTTTCTACAGGACATGTAGAATTTTATGGTCAAAAATTGGTGATTACTGGTTCTGTTTTAGGTGGCTTCACTGTTGAAACCATGAAAGATCTCTACATAGGTTGCCATATTGAGGATGAAGCAATAGTTCTGGCAGGAGGAAACATTTTTGTAAAAGGTATTATAAGATCTCAAAATACTATGGTGAAAGCTGGAGGACGCCTGGAATGTGGAGCAATTGAATATTCTAGGGTATTTGTTGGAAAAGATCTTGTGGTTAAGGATTATATCCTAAATGGTGGATGCCAAGTTCATGGTTCTGTGCTGGTAACTCAAGGTAAAGGACTGGTTGCAGGCGGACGAGTATTGGCAGGTGGCTCCATGAATCTAAAGACAGCTGGAACTTGTGCCAATGTGCCCACCTATCTTTCTGCTGGACGAGATCCACTGTTAGAGATTCATCACAATGCCCTTATTAGAGAACAAGAGAAGTTATCAGGTAAATTGCAAAAGGTTAAGGAAGGCCTAATTAAGATTAAAAAACTCCAAACATCTGGTAAGCCCTGTGATGCAGGCCTGGAAGCCATAAAGCAAAAACTGCAGGCTGCGGCCCTAGATATTTCAAACCAGATGAACTCTAATAAGGAAAAGATAAGAAAAATAGAAAAGGACTTTGGCCTCATGGAAAAGGCCACGGTGTCTATTTCAGATTTGGTATATCCAAATGTGAAAATAAAAATATGCGATGCATCTCTAACACTTAAGCATAAAGCCAAAAATATAATGTTTTTCTTCAAAGATGGTGAAATAGGTGCAAAAACCCTTTCATAAGTAAAGTTCCCGGCCACTCTACTACTTGTAAAGAGACGATAAAGGCAGATGCAATCTCTCTCTTCTATACTCCTTAAATGGGAATTGTTTTATTTGCTCGTAATGATAGTATTTAAGTTGTTTTGCCCATTATCTTCCCGATAATATTAGACAAAAGGCTAATTTTTAAAGGTAGCCTATAGTGGGCATTTCCTTCATCTCTTAAAAGCAATTTTTTCCTGCTACTACTAATAAAATAATCTAAATAAGCAAAACTTTGCAGATTTCTCCTATTTTTAGCCACACTTACCCAGCTTTTACTCAAATGTTTTTTGGCAAACCAATTGCTATAAAATTTCCAAAGGAGATAAGAAATGAATGTCAAAACAATCGTCACAACTACGCTACTTGTTACCGTATTTTTTTTGACAGGGACTTCCTCAAATATAAAGGCAGAATGTCAGGAAGGGGTACTTCATAAAGTTGTCAGGTCTGTTTTCCAGATTCCTGTCACGTTATTTAAATCACTACAGGGGCCAACTTGTCAAAACGATTTGGAGTATAAGGCAAAAATTAGATATCCTGATTCAAACACAGTATTTGCACCCCAATATAAGTTAAATTCTCCAGAGGTGTACGCACCTTTACCCAAAACTCCAGAATATGTGACATACAAAATAGTGCCGCAGCAGCTTCAAAAATCTCAATCGACCAAAAAGGCGAATTTTCATGTGTACAGTTCTATCCCGTTTTCAAATAGATAGCCCTTTAACAACTCTATCAGCGGCTATAGTTGTCATTTTGGGGGCAATACACATAATGTCTTGCCCTGTATGGGCAAGTACAAGTTCTGGTTCTGTCTCGCCAATAGATTTATTGGCAAAGGAACTTGCTACACAACTTTCCAACAACCTTAATAGTCCATCAAAGAGCGCCCCCAGGACATTGGTTGTAAATCTAGTAGATGTTAATC
Organism: Deltaproteobacteria bacterium; assembly: GCA_027068235.1. Classification (GTDB taxonomy): domain Bacteria; phylum Desulfobacterota; class Dissulfuribacteria; order Dissulfuribacterales; family QOAL01; genus JAADCZ01. The sequence continues at coordinate 2,727 of JAMOUE010000123.1, forward strand.
AACTACACTGCACCTCTCGTTTTGGACAAATCCTGCCAGAAAAGCTTCGGATACAACTTCAGGCACTAGGATGGAAAATTGTAGAGTCAAGGCGTGGTCTGAAGATTATCTTTCAAGAGAATGTTGGTCAGTTTAATCTCTCCGACCGCCTTAAAGATCTTGCCAAAGAGGTGAGATGTGATGCCATCCTTACAGGCACTTATCTGTTTCACATGGGATTATTGATGGTGCATATGCGCCTTATTCGATTGTCTGACAACGAATTGATCTCATCAGCCGAAATAGAGATGCCGGCAGGACCGTGGATAGCTACACTTCTTAAGCCAGTAGGCTTTGGATGCAAGGCTCCTAGAGCCTTTTTAAAAATAGCCCCTTGGAAAGATACGGTTGATGAAGACTCCGTATTTAGTGATTCAATGAAGGAGGATTTTTTCGATGAAAGCGAATATTAATTTGAAAGATATACTAACCTCGGTCTGCCTATGTTGTGTTATTACCGTCCTTGGTGCATGTGCTAAAAGCACTCACCAATCCCAGCCGCCAGTTGTCATAAATGTCAACAGTGGAGCTGCTCATGCGTCAAATGATACGTCAAAGAAGAAGATCAACCAAAGGGCAACCCCACCCATTGTCAAAAAGGTCGACTCTTCCATGTCTTCTGCACCCATTGGTTTAGGGCAACAGTTTACACAAGAGCAGGCTCCTTGTGAGACATCATCACAACAACTTGAGCCAATAACCCTTGACGAAGCGTCTTTTCTCAATATGCAAATCCATGAAATTGCTCTGCAACTACTTAGAAACTTTAGGGATGAGGCTGGACCAGGTGGCCCTGTAGCAGTAGCCACCTTTGTAGATCTCAACAATCTTTACAGAACTTCACCTTTTGGCAGGTATATTGCAGAACAATTAATGGGTGAACTTCAAAGGGCTGGTTTTAACGTGGTTGAGATTAGAAAGGCAGATTCCATAATGGTTAAACCAAGATATGGAGAATACGGACTTTCTCGAGAGATTCAGGAGCTGGCAAAGCAATCTTCAGCCAGATACGTCCTAACCGGTACCTATGTAAACAAAGGAAGGTATGTGCTTATAAATGCACGCTTGATTTCAAATGAAAACAACTTGGTAGCCTCTTCAGGGTTGAAGATACTACGAAAGGATCCCTTTCTAGAAAGAATGTTATGGCCATCATCTTCGCCTGAGACGGTTCCAACGGTTAGGGTTCCTGTAAAAGAACTTGGTTCCCTTTCAGAAATGAAAATACTGTCAGGATCATGACATTTTTCTTTATACGACAGAAAAATGATCAAAAAATTGACTCGCTATACCATTGTCTTCTTTCTCCTCTCTTTGTCAGGGGCCGGCTGTACTCACACCTCCCAAAGCAGCCATAAAAGCAGTCGGCCTCCTGCCTTTTTTCATCCAGTTGATCCTGCACCACAAAACCTAGCTCTAGTATCAACAAATCTTTTCCAAGTTGCTCAGACAATTGCCATTCAGCTTAAACAAAATATTCAAGATGGGCAGCTACGTGACTGGCCCTGCATAGTTGCCACCTTTGTGGACATTGATAACTTAGAACATTCGAGTCGTTTTGGAAGGGTTTTGGCAGAAGCGGTTGGATCAGAGTTGTTCAAGCAAGGAGCAGACATCAAAGATGTACGGCCGGCTAAGGCGCTATACTTTCAGCCAGGAACAGGCGAACTTATCCTTAGTAGGGATGCTAAAAAGGTAGCTGCTAGCGTTAGCGCAAGGGCTGTGGTAACAGGAACATATTCTGACAGTGCACATTCTGTCATAGTAAATGTTCGCCTTATAGATCTGTATAATGGCAAAGTAGTGTCAGTTGCCGGTGAGGAGATTGCAAAAACAAAATCCATAAAGACTCTTCTTGGAACTTCGATTTCAGAAGAAGAATCAGAGGCCGAACCTACCACCTATGACATGCTACCTTTATAAGTATAAGACCTACATTTATAATCCATACATATACCTAATGCTTTTCCTTTTTATGGGAATAAGTGGTTGTGTCAACAATAATTATTTTTCTCCAGATACGGCCGCCTTACGCCAGACCATAAAGCCAGCGCCCAAGATCAACGTCTATATAATGCCAAAGGGAAACGTTGACTTGTCAAAAAAGAAGGTGTTGATGATTCCTGCCTTTATGGCTGGAAACCAGGAAGAGATATGGGGGCAGTCGGTAACTGCTCTTGTCCGCTCCATACTGTTGCAGGAAAATGTCTTTGGCACATTGGCATTAAATCCAAATAATCACCATGATAGGCATGAGATGCTAAGAATTGCCCGAAATAAGGGGTTTGATTACCTACTAGAAATAACCTTGCCTGGTATAATAGAGCCGGCAGGGGATTCTTCTGGCTGGGTAGGGCTTAATCTACACATTGTCAACACTAAAAAAGGGTATAGTATCTGGCAGATCTACGGAGAGACCCAATTGTTACCAAGACCAACATTTCACGGCTTTTTTAAAAAAGAAGACTATGTTCCTGCTCCCACTGTTGGACAAGGGATAGAAGCCATAACGAGGGCTGTTGCAAATATTTTAAAAAGACAGGCTATGGTCTCAAATAGGTCGCCATCTTATCGTTAGGCATTTCTTTTAAAAGTTGAGACTTTAAGCCCAAAAGAGGTGTGTTCTTAAAGCTATCCTCTAATGGCAGACAGTATCTCTTCTTCCTCAACATCATCAACTATCACGGTGTTACCTATACCTTTAGCAAGAACAAAATTCACCTTGCCTGCTTTCACTTTCTTGTCCCTTTTCAGGTTTTCAAGTATGTCTTTTTCAGCAATAGATTGAGGAATCTGGACTGGCAGCTCAAACTTTTCCAAGACATCTATCAAACGTTCCAACTCTTCTTTACTCAAAAGGCCTCTTTTCATAGAAATCCTGGATACTGCCACCATTCCCATGGCGACTGCCTCACCATGGGCAATGGTGTAATCGGAAGCAGCTTCAACAGCATGGCCAATGGTATGACCAAAATTCAATATCCGTCTGTATCCACCTTCTTTTTCATCCTTGGATACAACCTCAGCCTTTATCTGACACGACCTTTTCACTAAATAGGCAGTGGTGTAAGGCTCCAGATTTACAACGTCCCACCAATCTTGTTCTAGTCTCTGGAAAAGTTTTTCGTCCTTTATCATTCCATATTTGACTATCTCGGCTATCCCATTTCTTATCTCTGGGGCTGGCAGTGTACACAGGACTCCTATGTCGGCGAGAACCAGCTTGGGCTGGGCAAATGTACCAATAAGATTTTTGCCTTCAGGAAGATCAACTCCAGTTTTTCCTCCAACAGAACTGTCTACCTGGGCTAAAAGCGTGGTTGGAAGTTGGATGAAATCTACGCCTCTCATGTAGATAGATGCAAGAAATCCGCAGATATCTCCTGTAACTCCACCTCCTAGGCCCATAAGCAGACTTGACCTGTCGGCTCCAAGCTTAACTAGAGTCCTAGCCAGGGATACAAGGGTATCCATATTTTTTGATTGTTCGCCAGCAGGAAAGGAAAGGAGTTGAGCTGAAGTGTATCCACTTTCACGGAGAATGTTCAAAAGATCCTGTCCGATATAATCTTCGACATTTGAATCTGTTATAACAAATGGTCCAGTGAAAGGCTCTAACCTCTTTAAATACTTGGGTGTCTCAAGAAGTAGTCCAGGACCTATGAGAATATCATAACTTCTGTCTGCCAACGGGACCTTTACTTCTTCCCATACATGACTCACTTCTGATTCAGTAATTTTCGAACACTTTCCAAATCCTGCTGTTTCCATCATCTTTGCTCTTTCCCTTTGTATGTGGCTCTACCAAACTTAGGCTTGTTTCTAAAGATATCCACAACATATCTGCGGTTATTTCTCTTAGTGCGCCTTGCCCTTGAACTTTAGAGGTAGTCTTTAGTTCAAAATGGACATGAGTTTTGCCTTGATTTGTTCGGCTGGCATCGCACCGACAATAGAATCAACAAGGTTACCATTCTTAAAGAACAATAAAGTTGGTATGCTTCTTATCTGGTATCTTTGAGCAACAACGGGGTTTTCATCCACATTGAGTTTTCCAATAAGGGCCCTTGATCCAAATTCTCTGGCTAATTCCTCTATTACAGGCCCTATCATTCTGCAAGGCCCACACCACGGCGCCCAGCAATCCACCAAGGCAACATTGGCTGAACCAATAAGGCTATCAAAGTTCGTATCTGTCAATGTTACAGGTGACGATGACATATTTACAGGTAGTGGCGCCTTGCATTTGCCACATTTTGGCCCAAGAGAAAGTTTATCCAGAGGAACTCTGTTTTTAATTCCACAAGAAGGACATACTATAATGGTATTTGACATATATCTACTCCTGATTTTGTTTTCTAACCTTTTGTATTTGTTGGTTATTTATTATGAACTCATTCGCTATGCGAGCTATTTCGTAGTGATTTTGAAAATATAAGGATACTTTCCCCCTTTGACAAGGAACTGAGACTCCTTACTAGATTACTTCAGTTTTAGCCAAAGATTTTGTTCGCCAACTGTTCAATGTGGTCTACTTTTTCAATCAGCATAGTGTTATCCCCTTTTTTTGTTCTGGTATGACTTGGGACAATGCATCTTTTTATTCCAAGCCTTTGTGCCTCCTTTATCCTCATCTCAGAATGAGACACAGGCCTAATCTCTCCCGTTAACCCCACTTCTCCAAAAATGGCTGTAGAGTGTTCAATTGGTTTGTCGAGAAAGCTTGAAAGGATTGCACATACTAGAGGTAGATCTGCGGCTGGCTCCGATATCTTGAATCCACCAGCCACGTTTACAAATATGTCTTTATCAAATAGAGCTGTACCAATGAGTTTTTCCATTACGGCTGTCAACAAGGCCAGCCTATTTGAATCGAAGCCTGCGGTCGTTCGTCTCGGCAGGGCAATATATGATTGGTTGACCAATGCCTGTATTTCTACTAGTAGGGGTCTTGTTCCCTCAATACAAGGGAATATGGTAGATCCAGCCACTCCTTTTTTCCTATGTTCAAGAAAGAGATGCGAAGGATTTTTCACCTCTGAAAGCCCTGTATCTTTCATTTCAAAGATACCGATTTCATGGGTGGGGCCAAATCTGTTTTTAACAGTACGAAGTATCCTAAATGCTTGCGTCCTATCGCCCTCAAAGTATAGGACAGTATCAACCAGATGCTCTAATGCCCTAGGCCCTGCAATAGCCCCTTCTTTTGTAACATGCCCAACAACGAATATGGGAAGTATGAGCCCTTTGGCCAGTTGCATAATGCGTGAAGCTGCGGCCTTCACTTGCCCCATGCTGCCAGGAAGAGAATTGACTTCATGGCAATGTAGAGTCTGAATAGAATCTATGGCCAAAACGTCTGGTTTAGAATCAGATACAGCTTGGACGATCTCTTCCATTTGGGTTTGGCACAAAAGCAGTATATCTTCGCAAATGCCAAGCCTTTGAGCACGAATCTTGATTTGGCTTGGAGACTCTTCACCAGATGCGTATAGGACCTTTAATCCTTTGGATGCAAGATTTGACAGTACCTGTAGAAGAAGGGTGGATTTACCAATTCCTGGCTCACCTCCAAGCAATATGATTGAGCCAGGCACAATGCCGCCTCCAAGCACCCTGTCAAACTCGTTTATTTTGGTCAGGAATCGTTTTTGTTCATGTTTATCATCAAGCTCTGCCAGTTTGTAAAGAACACGCGAAGCGGCGTATATGTCATTTCCTTTTTTATCATCAACAGCCTGACGTTCAACCAGGCTATCCCATGAGTGACATTCAGGGCAGCGTCCTAACCATTTGACCGAACGAAAGCCACAACTGTTACACACAAAGAGTTTCTTTTCCCGTGCCACTTTAGATATACCTTTAATCTTCTTGAGGAGCCGGAATAAAGACCTGGATCATAGCACCACCTAAGTTGCTGCTTCCAATATGAATGCGGCCATTCATAGCCTCAGATAGCCGTTTTACTATTGCAAGTCCAAGCCCTGTTCCTTTTGTCTTGGTTGTGAAAAAGGGCTGAAAAAAGTCTTCTCTATTCTCTTTTGGAAATCCAGGGCCCGAGTCTTCCACATATATTTTGATTCCGTCTTCTGTGCCATTTATGGTTACTTGTATTATCCCATTGTCAGACTCTGTTTTTATGGCCTCTAAAGAATTTTGGACCAGGTTCACAATGATCTGGATAATCTTAAGCTTATCAGTTACAACATTTTTACCATTACATTCCAATACTAGTTTTATTTTTTCTTTATGGACAGGAAGGATTTTGGGTAGTTCTTTGCAAAGTTCTTTCACCTCAAAGTTTTCAAGAAATATCTCTGTAGGTTTTGCATAGATTAACAGGTTTGATGTAAGCCTCTCCAGCCTTGCCACCTGCTCAACTATCAGCTCCATGTCCTCTTTTACTGTTGGATCTGAGGCATCTTCCAAGTATATCTGGGCAAATCCTTTTATGGTGCTGAGAGGGTTTCTTATCTCATGAGCAAGAACAGCAGCCATTTGGCCAAGGGCTGCCATCCTTTCCTTTTGCGCCAAACTCTGCTCAAGCATGTAGTTCTTTTTCCAGGCCCTTATAAAAAAGATAGCTAATAACCACAGGAGCACCAGCGAGGAAAGTATCATAACCAATTGAAATTTTGCCTTTCTTTCAATGGAAAAGGCAGGCCAAGGGTGCAGTGCAACCCTTAAACAGAAGATTTTGAGGGCAGGTCTTGGCTCGATGGTGTCATGCGTATGTTTTTTGCTAAAGGTCATGGCAATGCCTGTTTGCTGGCTTTTTATCCTATTTACATAGTCAATATGAAGTTTTAGAGGGAAATCCAGGATAAAGACCTTTTCACCTGTGGCCAATTTTTCAAAATGTGTCACTATTCGCTCAAGACTAAACACCTTTTGTATTGAAGGGTCTTTCATCTTCCTGCCAATAAGCTTTTGATTAGAATGGAGAATACAGGTCATGTCTTTATCTATCAGGGCCAAAAAGGCCAAACACTCCCAACGGTCTGAAGCCACCAGGTCTGGAAACAGGTCAAGGTTAAGGCCCAGCCTTTCTAATGAAAAACCAAGGTTTACTGCTATGTCAGTTGCCCTTGTCTCCAGCAGATGTCTTGCCCCCTTTATGGAAATACGATAGCTGGAAACTGCACTTATGGTTGCAATAATACTGAAGAGAGTGAGTAATACTATTATTGAAATGAGATACTTGTTTTGCCAAAATCCCTTGATTTTAAGTTTTTGAAAGAATCTACGCATGTCCTTTATATAAGCAAAAATGCTGCTCTTGACCAGTAAAGCACTGGCTATTAGTAGTAGTTTTCAAAAAAAGAGCGGGAGAAGAAGATATGGCTTCTAAACTGAAAGTCTTAGTGGTTGGCTCAGGAGGGCGGGAGCACGCCTTGTGTTGGAAATTTTCCCAGAGTCCAAAGGTTGATACAGTCTATTGTGCGCCAGGAAATGCAGGAATTGCTAGACATGCTACTTGTGTTGATATTGGAGCTTCAGATCTTAAAGGACTCTTGGAATTTGCCAAAGAAAATCAGATTGATCTGACCATAGTTGGCCCTGAGGCACCTTTGGCAGATGGAATTGTTGATATGTTTAAAGCAGAAGGTCTCGAGTGTTTCGGACCAAGTAAGGATGCAGCTCAGATCGAGGCCAGTAAGGTATTCACAAAGGATCTGCTTTTTAAGTACAAGATTCCAACAGGGAAATATAAGGTATTTACTGATGCCGAGGAGGCAAAAGACTTTGTAAAAAATGAGACTGGAGTTCCTGTTGTTATAAAGGCCGATGGCCTTGCTGCAGGTAAGGGCGTCATACTTTGCTTCAGCCTTGATGAGGCCTTTGATGCCATTGACCAGGTGCTCGTAAAAAAGGCCTTTGGCGAAGCAGGCAACAAACTCATTGTTGAGGAGTTCCTTGAAGGCGAAGAGGCGTCCTTTATGGCAATTACCGATGGCAAGGATGTTTTGCCACTTGCCACATCTCAGGATCACAAGGCTGTATTCGACGGTGATAAAGGCCCAAATACCGGTGGTATGGGGGCATATTCTCCTGCGCCTGTAGTAAGTGACAAGTTATTTAAAGAGATAATGAAAGATATCATGATTCCAACTGTTGAGGCTATGGCTTCAGAGGGAAGGCCTTACAGGGGGGTATTGTATGGCGGCCTGATAATAAAAGATCAGAAACCTAAGGTGCTGGAATTCAACTGTCGTTTTGGTGATCCTGAGGCTCAGCCCATTTTGATGAGGCTCAAGACCGATTTGATCGACGTGGTAGATGCCGCTGTTAAGGGAAGATTGAACGAGCTTGATCTTGAGTGGGACGAAAGGGCAGCCGTTTGTGTGGTTCTGGCATCTGAAGGGTATCCTGGGAAGTATGAAAAAGGGAAGGTGATAAGCGGGCTTGAGGAAGTTGAGAAGATGCCCGATGTTATGGTTTTTCACGCAGGTACAGCCCTTGATGAACAAGGAAGATTCGTTACAGCTGGTGGCAGGGTGCTTGGAGTGACAGCTCTTGGCTCTACTATAAAAGAGGCTATTGACAAGGCTTATGAGGCTGTTGGCAAGATTAGCTGGGAAGGCATGCATTATCGGAAAGACATTGGTCAAAAGGCCCTTAGACATCTTTCCGGCCCTCAGGTTTCTGTGATTATGGGAAGTAAGAGTGATCTCAAGATCATGGAAAAGGCTACAGCTATCCTAAAGGATTTTGGAGTAAGTTATGAGGTAAAGGTTCTTTCAGCCCATAGAAGCCCTGAGATGACAGCCCAGTTTGCCAAGTCTGCGCGGGAAAGGGGAGTAAGGGTTATAATTGCCGGAGCAGGCATGGCAGCGCATTTGGCTGGAGTTGTGGCCTCACATACAACTTTACCTGTAATTGGTGTTCCTATTGACAGTAGTTCACTAAAGGGATTGGATGCACTTTTGGCAACTGTCCAGATGCCCCCAGGGATTCCTGTGGCAACAATGGGTATTGGCAAGGCAGGAGCTAAGAATGCAGCTCTTTTTGCAATTGAGATGCTTGGTGTGGAAGATGACACCCTAAAGGCAAAGCTGGATGAATTCCGAGAAAAACAAGAGGAAAAGATCAGGCGTCTTAATGAAAAGGGGCTAGAGTAAAAAGGCTATTTTTTTGAGATTGCGTGCATTTTTCAAATCAATTTTATGGCTGTCTCAGCTTTAGTTAGAGGCAGCCTTATTCATGTTTAGCTATGTTTTATGTTTAAGGCCAAAGCAGATATTAGCCACGATGTTTTTAAGCAGATAGATGAGGCGGCACGACTTATAAAAAGTGGCAAGGTCTGCGTAATTCCTACAGAGACAGCCTATGGTCTTGCCGCATC
>JAMOUE010000124.1 GCA_027068235.1 Deltaproteobacteria bacterium
GGTAGAGTCAAGGTCCTTGAAACTTGAAAGAAGGGGCAAGGTATAACTGAAGACCCCATCCCTTGGTTTCATGTAAAGTTTTGTACGACAAAACTCGCACTGCAGAAGCGGGTCGCCAACTTCCAGGTCAACCTCAGCACCGCACTGTGGGTTGAAAAAATGAAAAAAGGACATCCATTTTTTAATTGAAACTTTTAGGTCAGGATGCTAACATTTATTGAAATAGACCAGAAAAGGAATTAGCCATGACTATTGCCCGTTCTTCTTTAGTGTCTGTTGAAACAACTCCCTGGTATCACTGTGTTTCCAGGTGTGTAAGAAGGTCTTTTCTTTGTGGTAAGGACCCGGAGACTGGAAAGGATTTTTCTCACAGGAAAAAGTGGATAGCAGACAGAATAAAGGAGCTTGCTTCAGTATTTTGCATCAAGGTGGCTGCCTATGCTGTAATGAGTAATCACTACCATGTGGTTTTGTTTTTGGATAAAGAAAAGGCGGAATCACTTAGTGAAACAGAAGTGTTAGAAAGATGGTATTCAATTTTCGAAAGGCCCATTTTAGGAAGGAAATTTCTCGAATTTGGAAAAGAGAATCTAAGCAAAGCTGAACGTACCGAAGTTAAAGAGCTCATCAAGGAGTTTAGAAAGAGGCTTTATGATCTTTCCTGGTTTATGAGGTGTTTAAATGAGCATATAGCGAGAAAGGCCAACAGGGAAGACAGGGTAAAGGGCAGGTTTTGGGAAGGAAGGTTCAAGAGTCAGGCACTACTTGATGAAAAGGCCCTTCTTGCAGCCATGAGCTATGTGGACTTAAACCCTGTTAGGGCAGGGGTAGCAAAAAGTGTAAATGAATGTGAGCATACATCTGTAAAGGACAGGATTTCTGGTCGCGATAAAGAAAAACTTATGTCCTTTGAAGATGAAGCAAAAGGAGAAGAACTGCCAATTCCTTATTCCTTTAAAGATTATTTAGAGCTTGTTGACTGGGCAGGCAGAGCATTAAGAAAAGAAGGCAGAGGCTATATTAAAGACAATGTTCCAAGGCTTATAAATGAGATAGGCATGGAGCCAAAGGGATTTTTGTCTTTTGCCAGAAGTTTTTTAAAGGAATTTGGCCATGCAGTGGGAAGTCCTGGGGCATTATTGAGGCTTAGAGAGAAAAGGCTTGTACACCACATAAAAGGCATGAAGGCAGCACGAAGGGTTTTTGTAAAAAAGGCCGCATAATAAAGAAAAGGTACGGCAAAGTTCAGTTCCAGCAGGTTTTCATTGTAGAAATTTACATTGCAGAGGAACTAAAGAGGGTTTTTATCATCTTTTTATAGCTTTTCCTTTCGCTGATTTAAGCTAATTGGGATTAGTTTGTTGCATTTGCAAATTTAGATCCTATTTTCTTCAATAAGAGGAGGAGGATAAACTCAAAGAAAGGAGAAGAAAATGGCATGGATTTACGGACCAGTTAACAGTGCAGATGATATTCGGCGGATAAACTGCCTTATTAGGGATGAAATGTTAAAAGTGGAAACACCTGAACAACTTACCGACTTAAAAAAACGTTCAGATTATCTCTGCACCCTTACCTATAGTCCCTTTTGGCAAAAAAAATTTGGCCCACGTGTAGAAAAACTACGGGAAATATCTCGAGAAGAAAATGTAGCTACTGTGCGTTTAGCCAACTATGTAGCTAGCAATAAGGGCTGGGGAAAACATTATAATCCTTGGCAGGCTAAAACTGCAAAAGAGATTGAGCAGAAGTTAGATGAGCTCGATGATAAACTTATTAAAGAGATCAATGAGGCCAAACCTGTCCAAATCATTCAGGAGATCCAGCAAGAACTTGGAGTATTGCGTCAAGAGTTTTGTCGGCTTCGTAAAGCCATGCTATTTGTAGATGAGCCTGATGAGCTTACTGAGCTAAAAAAATATGCAGATTTTCTTGTTACCATCACCTACTCACGTGAGTTTGAAAGAAGACTGGATGAAGAAAGTGTAGCTGAAATAAGAAAAATTGCGCATAAAGAAAACGAGCGCAGTGTAGAACTAGCCAATCTTATTGCCTCTGTAAATGATTGGGATATCGTTTACGATATTTGGAATGAGGATGATCTTGTTCAAGAAGAGACCATTGAGGAATATCTGCAAAGACTACTTGAAGAAGAGCAAAAAGCCGATACTTATATTCCAACCGAAGCGCGTTATCGGAGCGGCAAGGTGATGTGGCTTGTTTATGAAAGTCCCCACCAATACAGAGGAGGCAAGACTTATCCGCGTCTAAGAGTAAAGAGGATTTACTTCCCAGGAGATGCCTCTGACATAAAGATGGAAGGCCCTGGAGAATATACTACCCGCTTTGGGCGTAAGGTCACAGGTGTCAAAATCACATACAAAACCAGAATAGCCCCTACCACCATCAGACGAAAAGGCAGAGTTATCCAGCTGCCAGAACGGATAGTAACGCGCACCAAAATCATTCAGCTTGATGAAGGTGCTACAAATGTACGCTTAGAGGAGAAGCGTCCTGAGAAAGCCTATCCTGTAGCTTAAACATATTCATACTCCTCATACGAGAAAAGAAAGCTGCTCTTTCTTTTTTATTTTTTTCAATAGTCGATATTTGAGGAAATAAGCAGGCTCGGTACTTCAAGATCACCATTACTTGATGCAAAGTGCCATCATTGGTCACTGATTACCGTTTCTACTCTTGCTCCAAAGTACAAGGCGCAATAGCCAGACAATTTTTCGAATAGTGAAAATTAGGTAGGACACTGGCAAAAAATTTAGATTTGTTACCAATGCTCACCATTTTGATACATCAACTGCTGCAGGGTCCTACAGGGAAAGGCGGCAGATCGAGCTTTTTCAATGAAAACAAATAGTTTTTGCTGTAAATTTTATGCAACAATTATAAAAAGATTATTTTTTTGAAGTGGTATCTAAATAATCTAGAACCCTCTGTGCCTGACGTGTGGCAGCTCCCTGCCCTAAAGCCAAAAGGGCCTTTTGGGCCTTTTCTCCAGCCATTTTTTGCCTCTTTTCATCCTTTAGTAGGGTGCTAAGTGCCTTATAGAGCTGGTTCCTGTCTTGAACAACGAAACCTCCACCCTCATCTAGCAATCTGTCAGCAGCCTCCCTGAAGTTGTTAACATGGGGGCCAAAAACAACAGGCTTTGCCCAAGCTGCAGGCTCCATAAGATTTTGCCCACCAAGAGGCACCAATGACCCACCAACAAAGGCTACATTACAATATCGATAAAGTTGAAAAAGCCAACCAATCCTATCAACCAACAAAATGGAACAACTATTATGTTTTTCAAGAAGGTCAGGAGCTGCAAGTATCTGACTCAACTTGAAAACTTGTTCTCCCCTCCCCTTGAGAAACGCCTCTATTTCATCAAGCCTGTAAAGATGCCTTGGAACAAGTATTACAAAGGGCTTTATGCCATCGCTTCTAAGCCTCTCTATGGCAAAGTAGATCTCTCTATATTCCTTTTCTCGAATACTGCCTGCAACTATAACTGGTACGTGATTTGGAAGAAAAAACTGTATTTTGTCTCTATCAGACTTTGCCTTTTGAATAATATCTTCATACTTGGCATTGCCACATACCTCTAACTTATCGCGCTGGGCACCAAGTTGCAGGAAACGATCCCTATCTGCCTTTGAAATGGCACATATCTGATCAAAACACTGCAAAACTTCCTTAAACAAGAAGCGGACCCGCTGATATGAAGAAAAGGAACCCTTGGATATCCTGCCATTTAGCAACAAAAGTCTAACCCCCTTGCCCCTTAAGGCCAGGATCAAATTAGGCCACAATTCAGTTTCTATGGTACAAAATATCCTTGGTGATATGGCAAAGGCCACGGACTGAGACATTTGTGGAAAATCAAGTGGAAGGTGTATTACAGATGCCTTATTACCCAAAAGTTTTTGGGCCTGCTCGAATCCTGCACAGGTAAATGCCGAAACCAAGAGATTTGTTTCCGGCCTTTTCTCCAAGACCTTGGTAGCAATGGCATTTAAAGCCTGTATTTCTCCCACAGACGCTCCATGCATCCACAGATCAAATGGCGCCTTTTTTAAGAGGTCTTTAGAGAATTTTCCACTTCTTTGACGCCAAACAGAAGGGGTTTTACTTCTATGCTCAAGGATGGATAGGATCGGATTGGCTAAAACACCTAGGGGCTGCGTCAATCTCCAGTAGAGCTTAAGCCAACTCATTTGGCAAGAAGTCTTTTCCTTTTAAATTCATATAGTGCTACAGAAGCGGCACTTGAAACATTTAGGGAATCTAGAACTGGATTAATGGGAATTGAACAAAGAATATCGGCCATTTTACGGACATTTTTTCGTATTCCCTTGGCTTCTGACCCAAGAACCAGACACATGGGCCCATCTGCCTCAACCTCATAAATCCTGACAGCCCCTTTTGCATCCAAGGCCACTACCGGGATATTGTGAGACTTTATGGTTTCAATGGCAGCAAACAAGTTCATTGTGGTACTAACCTGAGTGTGAAAAACTGCTCCTGAAGAGGCCTTTACCACAGTACCATTAATAGGCGCATTTTGTCTTTTGGGTATCACCAAGCCAGCAGCATCAAAGGCCACAGAACTTCTTATAATAGCTCCAAGGTTTTGGGGATCTTCAATCTGATCACAAACCACTATAGGGTGAGAAGAGGCTAGCGCAGTTTTAACAATCTCTTGCACATCCTTTTCCCAAAATACCCTGACCTCAGCACATACCCCTTGATGCACTGCACCTTTTGGAAGATTTTTTTTGTGAAAATCCGGCCTCTTAACAGGAACCAATCCCTTACTGCCAAGGAGTTCTAAGAGTAGCTTTTGATTCCTTTTACGTCCGAAAGTTGGGAGTATCTCTACCCGTATAATATCTTCTGGTCGGACTTTTAAGATCTCCTCAACAGGATGTATACCCCAGATTATAAGGGATTCTTGCACTGTGTCTCCTGATTGGCTGAAGAAGGCATCTTTCAAACAAGGAACCAAGAATCAGGGTTTGGCCTCAAGGCGTCAATATCCACATTTGATGCCAATACACGTCTTGTCTTGCTTCTCTGTGCCAAGACAATGGCCTTTAACTGTCCAAAAGCCACCTCAAGCACATCATTTACCACTGTGTATTGGTAGTTGGTTACTTCCTCCATCTCTTTCATGGCATTTTGCAAGCGCAGCTTTATCTTTTCCCTGTCTTCGCTACCACGCTTTGTGAGACGCTCTTCAAGGACCTGCCAAGATGGTGGAAGGATGAATATGGTGACTGCGCCTGGCAGCCTTTTTTTTACCTGTTTGGCGCCTTGGACATCTATATCCAAAATCACATCTGTGCCCTGTGACAGCTTCTCCATGACATGAGCCCTATGAGTACCATAGAAGTTGCCATGAACCCTGGCCCACTCTAAAAAGGCATCTTCAGCCACCAGTTGCTCGAATTCCTGCTCAGACACAAAATAGTAGTCTTTGCCATTGATTTCCCCAGGACGAGGAGACCTTGTGGTGTGAGAAATGGAAAAGGCTATGTTGTCCAGCTCTTTTACAAGCATAGAACATAACGTACTCTTACCAGCACCAGATGGTGCTGAAATAACAAACAGATCTCCTCTGTCCATAATTGTGGAGTTACTAATCAGACTCTTCTGCTGCCTTGCTCAAAAGGTCGGAACTTAATCTTTGGGATATGGTCTCGGCCTGGATAGCAGATAATATCACATGATTGGAATCTGTGATCACGATTGATCTAGTACGCCTGCCCTGAGTAGCATCGATAAGCTTACTGTTTTGCTTTGCTTCTTCTCTCAGCCTTTTCATTGGAGCTGATGAAGGATTTACAATTGCAACAACCCTCTCTGCAACCACTGTATTCCCAAAACCGATATTTAAAAGTTTACATTTACAACTCATAGTCACCTACCTCTGATTTTATAAACAAAATATTTTATTTATGGGTACCTCTAAAAATTGTCCTTTTGCCCAAGAAACTACGTTACGTTCAAAAAAATAATCCTCAAATATAAATGACATGTCTGTGGTTATTTTTTTCATGCAACTAGTTCTTGAACAAAATTCCTAATTTTTATAGGTAGCCATAAACCTTACTGGCCATATTAACCCTTTTTTTTTTCTATACAATATTTTGTAACTGCTCCCTAACTTTTTCAATCTCCGATTTTATTTCCACCACCAAATGGGAGATGGTAAAATCGGAAGACTTTGAGGTTATTGTATTCGCCTCTCTAAAAATCTCCTGAAGCAGGAAGTCAAGCTTCCTACCTATCTGTTCGTCCATTTTGAGATATTTATAAAATTGATTTATGTGACTTTTAAGACGTACCAATTCCTCATTGATATCAAGGCGATCTGCAAGGATGGCCGCCTCTTGAAGAAGTCTTTGCTCATCCAACTGTAAATCCTTTAACCGTGTAACAATCCTTTCTTTCATTTTATTATGCTGTTCCTGAAGATTCTCCTTGGCCCTTGCCTCTATTTTCTCTACAAGTTCTTCTATATGTTTTAACCTCTCCAGGATATCCTTTTCAGTGGCTTGCCCCTCCTTTTTGGCCATGACCAAAGCGGCATTAACCAACTCTTCTAAAGGTCCTTGAAGCCGTTCCCACAATATCTGTGAATCTACTTGATCTTCCCTTGCAGATATGGCGTCTCTAAGAAGAGTTAACAAATCTGCCATCTTTATATCTGGCTCCAGGCCTAATTCCGTTCCCAACCGCTGGACAGCCTCTAAATAACCTCTAGCCATACCTATGTTGGGTTCAAAAACCACGGGTTTGTCAGAAAACGACTCATACTGAATAAACAACTCAACTCTTCCCCTAATCAGTCGTTTTTTTAGAAATCTTCGTATTTTATCCTCTAAGGGAGCAAATTCCCTTGGCGCCCTCATATAAAAATCAAAGTATCTTGAATTAACAGATTTAAGCTCAAGGCCAAGACTCCAATCAGGGCCTGACTTTTCAACCTTTGCAAATGTTGTCATGCTTCTTAGCATGTGGTTTATCCTCTCTTTTTCTTTATCATAGCAAGATATCTCTTTCTTGCCTCGTTGAGAAAGCCAAGGGCAAACTTAGACTTATAATCAGGATAGGTCCAATCAAGAAATGAAAAACGGCCCTTATAAAAAATGAGCGTAAGATCTCCATAAATGCCAGAGCCAAGATATATTCTATGGGTAAAGTTTTTGGTAGTTGCAAGAACAAGCCGCTCTGCAGTAAGAATCCCCGGATCAATATTCACCCTTCTATTACCGTCTTTAGTCCATTGTTCCTCAAGTTTCATTGCCTGAAGCTTGATTTGCGCCAGAGTGTCTTGAGGCACAAGAGAATCAAAGGCAATAAAATGACGCAAAAGCCCCTGCCCCATCTCTTTTTCGTAGTATTTGGTCCATGTAAATGCAACGGGCCCTGCTTCAAACATTATTGGCCCAAATTCCAGCTCCAGATTTTCCTTTATTGTGGAAATCTCAACTTCTGGAGAATAGATAAGCCCTGTAACCAGGAGTCCTCTTGGAGGTATTTTCAGATCCTTTTTAGACATGGATCAGTGATGCAAAGAATCAATTGGTGCCTTTTCTATGGCCTGCCCAAGTTCCTGCCTTGTCACCGTTGCGGTTCCAACCTTGCCCACAACGATTCCAGCGGCCAGATTTGCAAGAAATGCAGACTCACAAGGAGACAAACCAGCAACAAGTCCAAGGGCCATAAGACTTATAACCGTATCACCAGCACCGGTCACGTCAAAGACCTCTCTTGCCATGGTAGGAATAGTAAAAAGCCCTTTCTCTCTCTGCCAAAGGGCCATACCTTCTGCCCCCCTGGTTATAAGTACAATTTCCAATTCCAAGGACTCTGCCATTGTTCTGGCAGATATCTCAAGCTCTGCCTCGCCTTGAGCACTTAAAGACGTAATATCCTGGGCCTCTTTTAGATTAGGAGTTATTACCCGTGCCCCTCTGTAAAGAGACGCATTTACAGGTTTTGGATCTACAAGGACTGGAATCTCCTTTTGTTTGGAAAAGTTGATAAGAAAATCCATTACCATACTACAGACAACACCCTTGTTGTAATCAGAGACAATCACTGCATCACATTCTTCAAGAGCTGCTTCAAGACCTTGCTTGAGTATATCGGCAATGTCTGTCTCCAATGGAGTTGGATCTTCCCTATCCACACGCACTACCTGTTGTCCCCGTGCCACTATCCTGGTTTTTAAAGTGGTAGGCCTTGTACGGTCTATCAACAAAGGGCTGGTATCTATGGCCTTTTCAGAACAAAGAGACAACACGGTCTCTCCAAATCCATCATCACCAATGATTCCAGACAAGGCAGCGTTACTATCAAGACTCCTAAGATTATTGGCTACGTTTGCTGCACCTCCAAGCAAAAAAGACTCCTTTTCCACTTGCACCACAGGTACAGGAGCTTCAGGAGAAATTCTACTCACCTCACCCCATACGAACTGGTCGAGCATAACATCGCCTATTACTAGGATTCTTTTGTCTGGAAATGAATCCACTGCTTTTAAAAGTTTTTCTTTAATCTTGCCAGGATCCATCTCTTCTTTGATACTCCTCCAACGAAAGCGCCTCATCTATGAGCATAACAGGAATACCTTGCCTGATCTCATAAGCCAGATTGCACTTAGCGCAAAGTAGTGCATCTTCCTTTTTGCTTAATTCCACATCCCCCTTACACTTTGGGCAAGCGATTATCTCTAATAATTCTTTACTTATGCTTTCACTCAAGCCGTAACCTCCCTGCAACAACAAAATGATTAATGATCAAATTCATGATTAGCTTGAATTTTAATCTATTTTAAAAGGGCTTGCTTGGAAAGGGTCTGTGTTTCATGATACAGGCAATGATTGATGGGCGGTATTATTAAAAGAGACGTTTGACAGCATCAAACACCTCTTCAACCCCTATGGATTTCATGCATGAGTTATGAGAGCAACTTCTTTTAAAACACGGACTGCAAGCCATCTCTTTCCTAATAACTATGTGTCCATTGCCAAAAGGGCCTGTCCTCCAAGGCGCAGTTGGACCAAAAAGGGCAACAAGCCGCAGTCCGCATGCTGCAGCAAGATGCATCGGACCAGTATCTGTTGATACTCCAAATCTGGACATCTTAAAAAGTGCAGAAAGGGTTTTTAGATCAGTCGTACCTGTTAGATCTTTGGCTGCTCCATTTGAAAGGAGCGCTATCTCCCTTCCAAGAGCATTGTCTTGCGCGCCTCCTACTACGAGACTGTGTAGGTCAGTGTCTTTTTGTATCAGTTTGGCAAGTTCTGCAAAAGATGACGTCAACCACCTCTTTGTTGGCCAGATGGTTCCTGGAATCAAGATTGCAAAGTTGTCTTGATTAATCTGGTATCGATCGAGGAGTTTTTGGGCATTTTGGAAATGATCCTCTGTGACATGCACAGGAAACCTTATCTCCTTGGAAGAGGCGCCCAAAGCACGCACTAAATCCAGATACCGCAAAACGGCGTGTTTGTCAGGATCGTATGGTGGAACCTTTTTGTTCAAAAATATGTAGCTGAACTCCCTTGATCTATCAAATCCAGCCTTTACCTTTGCCTCTGAAAGGAAATTTATCAGTCCGCTCTTTAAAAGCCCCTGAAGATCTATTGCCATATCATACGAGACCGAAACAAGATCTTTCCTTAAATCCGCAAGTTTTTTTAGAAGAAGAGGCCATCTGATTGGCATTCTTGCCAATCTGCCAAACTCAGCCCGAGGATAAACAATAACCCTATCTAGAAAAGGATGATCTTCAAGGAGGCCTTTTCCAACCTCGCCACATATCCAATCAACCTTGCAGTTGGGCCAGGTGTCTTTTATCGCTTGCAACACCGGAAGACTCTGTACTATGTCTCCAAGGGCGCTTAGCTTGATTATCAGGATTCTTTCTGGATTTTGGGACATTGTTCCACTATCCACTTAGAGGCATCTAAAAGATTTTTCGCTATAAAGGCTAATCTTTCTCTTTGCCTAGGCAACATACTCTTTAAGGTCTTTTTTCCATATCCAGAAAGGACCAAAATGGTTTTAAGCCCCGCCCTCCAACCAGCCTCCATATCTCTTAAAGAGTCGCCAACCATGAAAGAGTGCCCAAGATCTATGGAAAAATCCTTTTGTGCTTTTTGAATAAGGCCAATTTCAGGTTTTCTACATGAACACCTTATGCGGAAAGGAAGACTCCCCTCCTCTGGATGATGAGGACAATAGTACCATGCATCTATATGGGCGTTATCCCTTGATAGCCTCTCATTTATTGTCTCATGGATCTTCTCAAGCATATTCTGATCCAAAAAGCCCCTTGCTATACCGGATTGATTTGTCACTACAATTGCCTTGTAGCCCGCCTTGTTCAACATGGAAATAGCAGCACCAGTACCTGGCAGAAGACGCAAATCTTCGATCCTCCGGAGATATGAGACCTCTTTATTTATAGTGCCGTCTCTGTCGAGAAAAACAGCCTTTGACTTAATGCTACTTTTCATATCAAAGATTTTTTACATGCCTCAAATACCTCTTGCACACCAATACCCAGCATACAAATAAAGTCTCTGGGACATTCCCTACTTAAACATGGAGAGCAGGGAAGCTCATGTCGAATTACTATTGCCTTATCACTCCAAGGGCCTGTAGTAACAGGATTGGTAGAGCCAAAAAGCGCCACTATTGGGATGTCACATGCCGCTGCAATATGCATAAGGCCAGAATCATTTGTGACCATAAGATCCAAGCAGGAAATGGCACATATGGCCTGTTTGAGGCTAGTCTTTCCGCAAAGATCAATCCCACCATCTCCAATAGATGCAATTATACGCTTTCCTATCTCCACATCCTCATCTGTGCCAAAAACAAGGATTTTCCCTTCGGGAAATGCCTCTAAGAGTTTGACAGCAAGATTACTGTAATTCTCAACTGGCCAACATTTAGCAGGGCCAAATGCAGCACTAGGGCTAAAACCGATCAAAGGCCGGTTTGATTTGTATCCCATGGAAGAAAGAAGCCTTTTTACCTCTTCAACATCTTCACTTGGAATGGCAAGCCTGATTTTAAGTGCATCTGACCATTCACTAGCGCCATTACCAAAAAGTTTCTCTATAAGATTCAGGTAATAAAAGACCTCGTGCTTACTTCTTTTGTCCCTTGGCACTTCAATGGCTTTTGTAAGTATTGCAGAACGAAAATCCGTATTATATCCGTAAACCTTAGGGATACCTGCAAGCCTAAATAAAAGGGCTGATTCAAAAGAATTTGGAAAGACAATAGAGATTTGGTAGCCATTTCTTTTTATCTTGGCTGACATATCCCTTAAAGAAGCGAGAGAGCCAAAACCTCTTTCTTTTTCATACTCAATCAGATTAGATATATCAGGACAATATGAGTAAACAGGAGCACTCCATTTCCTTGCGAGGATGTCTATCTGGGCGCTGGGGAAAAGGCTTCGCAAGGCAGCCAGAGCAGGAAGCGTCATGACCGCATCACCTATCCAATTTGATCCTCTAACGATAATTTTTTCCGTCTCCAAAGCATCCTTCCTATCTGGTATAGTTTTAGAACAACTTACTTAGAGTGGGCCTACTTTTATACTAGAAAAAAAGGATTTAGCAACTCAAATGAATAACAAAGATAAACAACCATCAAACAAAAATAAAAGTAATATCGACAACGAGGAACTAGAACTACTTCAAATACACGTGCGCGCCGATCTTTATAGGGCATTTCGAAGATGTGTATGGATGATGGTTTATGAAACAGGTAACTCCATAGTGGATATTCACAACAAACTTATAGAAGATCTTCTTAAAAGAAATGGCTGTTAACTTAATAAAGGTATGATGTATGTCATCTAGCTTCATTATATAAACACAAAAAAAACAACACAAAATAGACAGGAACTTTATAATGTTTTTTTAGTGACAGAGGGCCTGCATATAAGGCAGACCCATTTCATTTCTTGCATACTAAACGACAAGAAAAACATCGGCCTATCATTGAACATATCTTCTTGCAAATTGATATTCCAATCTCTTGATAACGCTATATGTTAAGT
>JAMOUE010000125.1 GCA_027068235.1 Deltaproteobacteria bacterium
ACCAGCTAGTTGAGCAGCCTCTTCCATTGATGGAGGAAGTTGGAAAAGTTGTCCTAGGATCACCTTAAATGGCACTATAAAATATTTAGCCAAGTAACCCAAAATTACTATAATCATGGAACCATATATAAAGCTGGTCCACCTAGTATTCCATAGCCCTATAAGACCTATTCCAAGAACAGTTCCTGGAAGAGCAAATAAGAATAAGGCAATTGCCTCCAACAACCTCCCACAGCAAAACAACCTTTTTTTAACTGAATATGCAGCCAAAAAACCGCAAAAACTAAGCAGGGTAGCGCCAACACCTGCGTATAAGAGACTTCTTTTCAAGGAACCGCCAGCAATGGCTAGAACCCGATTGTAGGTTTCTCCATGCAATGAAGTTTTAAAAAGGGCCATAAAGGGCAAAAGCACCAAACATGACGCAAAAGTGAATGCAAAAACAAACAAAGGGAACCTTAACCTTCCAAGGCTTAAGACAAGGTATTCGTCTGGATAGACCATTCCACTTGAAATCCATTTCCACTTACGGCTGAAATAGACCTCAAGGGCTATAATAGGTAGTGCTGCAAAAGCAAGGGGTATGCTAGTGGCAGTGGCCGCCTTAAAATCGTAAAGAGCTGAGAAATTTGTAAAGCTCTCAACGGCAAAAACTGGAAAACGAAAATACGAGGGAACGCTGAATTCACCTATTGTAAGAGCAAATGTCAGCATTGCGCTAAGAACAATACCGGGCCACATAAGCGGCAATGTTATTTCCCTCAGTACCATGGGCCAAGAGCTATTTAATAGCGCCGCTTCTTCCAAACGTGGATTTATGGTTTTTATAAGAATGTTGATAATGATAATTGGTATTGGCAGATATACCAAAGTTAGAATGAAAACCGTGCCCCCAAGGCCAAAAAGAAGGTCATTGGCAAACTCCAGTATTCTTTGTGGAAGAAAACCTAATATACTAATTTCTGGCTGTAACAGTTGATCCCAGGCTACTGCAACTATGTATGGTGGAACGAGAAGCGGAATACACAATATGAAAAAAAAACATCTTTTAAATGGAAGATTACTCTTTCCAATAAGTACCCCCAAAGGAACACCTATAAGAGTAACACCTGAGGATACCAGACCAGCCAATGACAAAGAATTACTTAAAAGTAGCCACTGACGCCTTGAGTTTAGTACATCCGAATATGCTGCCAAACTAAAATTGCCATCAAGAAAAAGGCTAGAAAAGAACATGTAAAATAAAGGCAGCAGGCCACAAATGGTTAGTGGCAACACTGCTGCCCACACAACAAACCTCTTTATCATTTAAGACCAGCCCACTCCTTTAAAAATGGCTGAATCTCAAGCATTTTTTGAGCAACCTTTGCATAATCAACCTGCATCACCTTTATCTTGTCTAGTGGCAACAACTCCTTTGGCATCTCAACACCTTGATGAAGGGGAATTTGAGCGCAATCTGCAAAGGCGAGTTTCCTCTCCACTTCCTTCGACAAGAGATAGTCGATTAGTCTTTTTGCCTCATCTGGATGAGGTGCTCCCTTTATTAGGACAACAACATTTGGCACAATAAAACAACCAAGACCGTTGTCTTCCTGATCTGGATATATCATCCGCACAGGCCTTTTCTGCCTCATCCTGTTCACAGCATCGTCACTGTCTACCAAGCTAAAGGCATATTTGCCAGAGGCAACAAAATCAGCACTTTCGCCATTACTTGTTGATATAACAACCTGATTGGCCTTCATATCTTCCATGAACTTCTTGGCCTTCTCATCCCCAAGGACTGTAAAAAGGGCGGCCATGTGAGCCGTAGTTGTCCCAAAAAGAGGGTTGGCAATGACCACCTTTCCCTTCCAGCGTGGAGAAACCAAGTCAAATATGGAGTTTGGTGGATTTGTGACCTTGGAGTTTACGATAAGGACCCTGGCCCTTGCAGAAAATCCTGTCCAATAACCTTTAGAATCTTTAAAAACATTGGGGATGCCTTCTGCATTCTTTGAAACATATGGGGCGGCAACCCCTTTCTCTTTAAGGACCTGAGCCCTTATTGGTTCATTGGCCCAGTAGACATCTGCCTGGGGATTAGCCTTTTCAGCCAAAAGACGATTCATAACACCTGTGCTTTTGGCCTCTTCTGTATCAAATACAGCCTTCACAAGGATACCTGTCTCTTTTTCAAAGTCCTTGAGAATAGGTTCTGAAAAAACCTGGTCTTCAGAAACATAAACTACCACCGTCTTTTTAGGGGCCTTCTTATTGTCAGTTTGGCTACAGCTTCCAATAAAAACCCCAAAAGACAATATCCATAAAATATGAAAATAGGCCAACCAGAACCGTCTTTTTTTCATGTCCATCTCCATGCTACTTTATCCCGACCTTGAAGTCGTCAAAAGAGGTAACAGCATCAGCCTTTGTCCAAAGGCCAACTCCTCCACTTTCCTTAAAATGGCTATTATGACCTTCCAGATATTTTTTACCATTTAGATAACATTCGTATTCATCTCCATTCTGAACAATCTTCATTACATGCCACTTGCCTGCAGGAAGAGAAACATGGGCATGATTCATCATCATTCTATGGCCATTTGCCACATAGTAGATTCGAAAATTGTCTTCAAGGGGGTTAAACCTTGCAATGTAATAGTTGTCTTTGTCTTGCACGCGCCAAATAATGCCGCCGCCTTGATCAATTCTTCCCTTAATGGGCTTAAACCATACTTCAATGGTTCCATCTTTAAAGGAGACCCTATCTGTCCAGCAAAGGTTAAATGTACTGCCAGAGTTGTGATTGACACGGACAAGACCCAAGACCTTATGGCCAGACGGAGCACTTTTGTCTTCAACAACCTGCCAGGTAGCAAGTGGGCCATCCTGTCTGGTGGCTTCAACCTTCCAGCCTTCAGGCACACTTCCTATGGCAACGTCTTCAAAAGTCCATAATAAGACCTTGTCTTGTTGTTTATCTTTTTTGTCTTCAGTGGCCTGTAAAAGTGTGACAAACGACAATGAAAAAATGACAGACAAAAATACCACAAGAATACTTTTGACAGCAAAAAAATCTTTCATCATCAAATTTTCCTCCATTGTTTTTTAGAAATTAATTATTTCATTAATGCTACATTTCTATTAATTTATAAAAAAATTTAACAAAAAAATATTGTTTAGCATATTGACATATATGAAGTTTAAAGATTAAAATTGTCTTATTTATCTTCGACTATCTAAAGCCATTGAAAATATATAAAGAAACCACAGAGAAGGTCGTTTAAAAATGTCTGTTATCGAATCTATAAAAAACGTTAGTTATAAAGTCACAGATTTTTATATACAAGGGCTAAGATCAATGACCCTTGGTAAAACCTTATGGAAGATAATAGCAGTAAAACTATTCATTATATTGTTTGTTTTTAAACTTTTCTTCTTTCCAGACATATTAAAAAAAACCTACAAAACCGATACTCAAAGGTCACAACATGTGCTTGAGGCCTTAACCTCACACCATTCCATGACTCTTTCAAATATTCAAGGCAACTCAACCATTTTAAAAAATTCATACTTTAGGAGGTAGCTTATGCTAGAACAGATTGATCTTAGCACGGTCAACTGGGCGCGGGCGCAGTTTGCACTCACGGCCATGTACCACTGGCTCTTTGTGCCTTTGACCCTTGGACTTACCTTTTTGTGCGCCTTTTTTGAAACGATTTACGTAAAGACAGGCAAAGAGGAATGGAAGGAGTTGACCAAGTTCTGGATGAAACTCTTCGGCATCAACTTTGCCATTGGTGTTGCCACAGGAATCATCCTTGAATTTGAGTTTGGCACAAACTGGGCAAACTACTCATGGATGGTTGGCGACATCTTTGGCGCTCCACTTGCCATTGAGGGTATAGTAGCTTTCTTTCTAGAGGCAACATTCTTTGCAGTAATGTTTTTTGGGTGGAACCGTGTGTCAAAGGGGTTTCATCTCCTTTCCACATGGATGGTTGCAATTGGCTCCAATCTATCTGCACTTTGGATACTTGTTGCCAACGGCTGGATGCAATTCCCCACTGGCATGGCCTTCAATCCAGATACTGCCCGTTTCGAGATGAAAAATTTCTTTGAGGTAGTTTTATCCCCATATGCCATAAGCAAATTTACACATGCAACAACCTCTGGTTTTGCCTTATCGTCATTCTTTGTAATTGCAGTTGCATCGTATTACCTGGCAAGACAAAGGCATGTGCTAATGGCCAAAAGAAGTATTGCGGTTGCCTCTGTATTTGGACTTGTAGCCTCTTTGATGCTTGCCTTTACAGGAGATGAGGCAGCCTATGTTGATGCACAACACCAACCCATGAAACTTGCCGCCATGGAAGGTTTATGGGATGGATCTTACAATGCGCCTGTAGTGGCCTTTGGAATCGTAAATGGCATGAAAGAACCTGGCGACTTTCAAGATCCCTTTGTGGTTGAGTTTAAAGTGCCTGGCCTCTTGTCACTTTTAGCAAACCGCCAAAGTGGGAGCTTTGTGCCAGGAATTAACGATCTGGTCTTTGGAAACAAAGAACAGGGCATAATGGGTGTAACTGAAATGATAGAAAGGGGCAAACTTGCTGTAAAATACCTTGATGAATACAAAAAGGCCAAAAAGCAAGGTGATATGTCAGCAGCCTCTTCGGCACTTGCCCAGTTCAACAAATACAAGGACTTTTTAGGATATGGCCATTTGAATACCCCAAAAGAGGCCGTTCCACCTGTATCCATTACATTTTATTCCTTTCATATCATGGCAGCAGTTGGAACAGCTATGATAGCGATCTTTATCCTTTTTCTATTTCATAGTATCCGAGGCACCCTTGAAAGGGCCACTTGGCTTTATCCCATAGGAATTATCTTCTTTGTTTTGGCCTTTATGGCAGGTGAAGCAGGCTGGGTAGTTGCAGAAGTTGGAAGGCAGCCTTGGGCAATTCAAGGATTGCTTCCCGTCTCGGTGGCAAGAACAGATATTGCTCCTGTAAATGTGAAACTAACATTTTTCATGTTTCTTGTGACGTTTACCCTGCTTCTCATTGCTGAGATAAGGATCATGCTCAAACAGATTCAGCTAGGCCCAAAGGAGGTGAAATAAGATGTTTGGAAACCTTGACCTTGAAACCTTACAGAAACTGTGGTGGTTATTAGCCTCTGTAGTAGGCTCTCTATTTCTCTTTCTCACCTTTGTACAAGGAGGCCAGACGTTAATCTGGCAGCTTGGAAAGACAGAAAGAGAAAAATCCCTTATCATCAACTCCATAGGCAGAAAGTGGGAACTAACCTTTACCACATTGGTGCTTTTTGGAGGTGCCCTCTTTGCTGCATTTCCTAAATTTTATGCCACAAGTTTTGGCGGGGCCTACTGGGTATGGATTGCCATACTTTTCACCTTTATCGTACAGGCCGTAAGTTTTGAATACAGAAAAAAACCAGGTAACCTTTTTGGTCCATTGGTATATGAGGCCTTTCTATTTATAAATGGTGCTGTTGGCATCTTGCTCATTGGCACTGCAGTAGGAACCTTTTTCACAGGCTCAAACTTTGTGCTCAATGAATACAACCTTGTAAGCTGGACAAATCCGTTACGAGGGCTGGAAGCAGCCAACAATATATTCAATATAAGCCTTGGTCTATTCCTTGTATTTAATGCAAGGGTACTCGGAGCCCTTTACCTTTTGAATAACATAGACTTTACAGGGATGGACAACTTTAAAAAGCGAACCAGGAACGCCGTTCTTGCCAATTTTATTGCAGCCCTTCCCTTCCTTCTTGTAGTCTTGATAGGGCTTTTGACTATGGATGGGTATGGAGTGGACCCCGCAACTGGTACCATCTTTATAGTGCCATTCAAATACCTCAAAAATCTTATCGAGATGCCTATGGTTCTTGTGATACTCCTTGCCGGACTAGGCCTTGTCATCTTCTCTGTTTACATTGCATGGTTTCAAAATAAGGATCATGGAATATGGTTTGGGGGGCTTGGAACAGTGCTTGTGGGCCTAGCTGTATTTTTCACTGCTGGTTATAACAACACAGCTTTTTATCCATCAAAGGCAGATATTCAATCAAGCCTAACCATTTTCAATGCATCAAGCTCTCACTACACACTTACCGCCATGACTTATGTTGCGCTTATCATACCAGTTGTGCTGGCATACATAGCCTATGTATGGAAGCAGATGGATAGCAAAAAACTCAGGGCAGAAGAGCTTGAAGGTCCAGAAGCACAAGAGAACTACTAAAAAAGGAGGAAACAATGCAAGGACTACTCATATTGTTATGGATTGGAACCATTGTGGTCTCTCTACAAGGATCTATCATGGTCCTTAAGAAGACAGATTTGCTCTAATCTCTAATTCTCTCATACCGTCATGGCCCCATATGCCGTCATTTATGACCCTTCCCCTTAGCATGGTGATGGTTCTTACTGGGGCCATGATTTTCACTAAACTTGGAACACCGTTTAATTCACAAGATAACGATTTTAAAACATTAAATCTTAAAAAGATTTGGGCAACAAGGCTACTTCAACCTCATGCCCAGCTTTTACATGAGACTTTCCTTCAGGGATTATAATTATTGAATTGGCATTGGCTATCCGCTTGAGCCTACTTTCTTCAAAAACAGGTACTGTGAAAAACCCGCTACCTTTAAATCTTGTTTGTGAAAGAAGAAGTTGAGTCCAATCTGCTCTTCCCTTAAGGCTACAAGTAAGAGTAGCTTTTATGAAAGTGGGAAAGGCATCACTGTTGCCCATAAGACGTATAATAGCAAAAAGGGCTATGAAGATAAAAGCAACAAAGTTTGAAGGTGGACCTCCTGGCAGATTGAATACCAGTGTGCGATCTTTTGTGCCCATACAGACGCCTTTACCAGGCCCCATTCTCACTCTACGGAAAAGAAAATCTACTCCAAGCTCCTGAAAGGTTGAAACAACAAGATCCTTTTTTCCATCCAAGACCCCTCCACTAGTTATCACCACATCAAACCTTTCTAGACAGTGTGCAAGCATTTCACGCAAAGCCTTGGGATCATCCCTGCACAACATAGCCTTGCTATCCACACCAATCACTTTCAACCATGCACCAATAGTTGCGCGATTCGATGGGAATATCTTATCGCATTCATCGACTCTGCCATCTTCGGTCAGCTCACTGCCTGTTGCGACAATGGCAACACTTGGACTCCTTATGACGCTTACTCGACAGATACCTCCCCCAGTTAAAAGACCTATCAGATTAGGAGTAAGAACGGTTCCTTTTGCCAGAAGCACTTCACCCTTTTTGAGATCTGCTCCTTTCTTTAAGATGTTTCTTCCGCAAGAAGTAGAACCTAGACAAAAAACCTTGTTTTTCTGACCTTTTTGTGTAGTTGTAAGTTCTTGAGGTAATACTGCATCAGCACCCTTTGGAATCCCAGCACCCGTCATGATCTGGGCAGCCTGTCCATGTTTTATGGTAAGATCACCTTCCTGACCGGCATACAATGTACCTAAAATAGAAAGAGAAACCGGAGAATCAGGAGAAGCGCAAGAGATATCGGCGGCCTTCAATGCAAAACCATCCTTAAGGGATGAGTCCTTTGGAGGTGCATCCACCAAACACCTTACATCTTCACTCAGCACCCGGCCTATAGCATTTGCAATATCTACTTCCTCTGCATCCAAAGGTTCTAAGGAGGCGACTATAGCTCTGGCCTGGTTAAACGAGATCATGGGAAATGGTTTTGTTAAAGGTCAGCCGACCATTTGGTTCCAGTTGGAGTATCTTTAAGCAATATACCTTTTTGTGCGAGGCTATCCCGAATCTCATCGGCCCTTTCCCAGTTCTTCTCTTTTCTGGCATTGTTGCGTTCCTCAATCAGGGTCTCAAGCTCTTTTAGGGAAAGACCCGAAGACTCAAGGGCAGCAAGGTTACGTTTCTCTATGTATGCGCCTGGATCCTCGGTCAAGATACCAAAGATCTTTGCAGCCTGGAGAATCTGCCTTGAAGAATCCTTCAAAATCTCTTTATACAGGGCAGATGGTTTTCTTCGTGCTTCTTCGAGAATACGATTCACACCTCGGATAGCATCAAAGATATGGCCAAGGGCCTTGGCAGTATTGAAATCATCTGCCATGGCAACATCCACCTTTTCTTCAAGCCCTTTTATAAAGGCAGCAGATTCCTTTACGTGCTCAGGAAGTGGCCTCTGTTTTTTAACAGGGGCCTCAACTATCTGAGCTGCTTCAAAAAGGGCTTTGTAGCATCGATCAAGTGCCGATGTCGCTTCATTCAAGCTTTCAGGAGAGTAATCCAAGGGACTTCTGTAGTGCTTTGAAAGCAAAAAAAGCCTAAGGGCCTCTGGATGGTATTGTTCCAAGATGTCCTTAATGGTTATGAAGTTACCAAGTGATTTGGACATCTTTTCTCCCTTAATGGTCACAAAACCATTATGGACCCAATACCGTACAAACTGTTTTCCAGTTGCCGCCTCTGACTGGGCTATTTCATTTTCATGATGAGGAAAAGCCAAATCCAGCCCGCCTCCATGTATATCAAAGGTCTCTCCAAGATACTTCATGCTCATGGCTGAACATTCTATGTGCCAGCCAGGACGGCCCTTTCCCCAAGGGCTTTCCCAATATGGTTCACCTGGTTTAGCCCCTTTCCAAAGGGCAAAGTCCAGCGGATCTACCTTGTGCTCTCCAGGCATTATTCTTGCGCCGGCCAGAAGTTGCTCCAGATCTCTTCCTGAGAGTTTTCCATAGTTTGGGAATTTCCTAACCGAAAAATAAACATCTCCACCTGCTTCATAGGCATAACCCCTATCAACAAGCCTCTCTATTAGGGAAATTATCTCAGGAATATGTTCCGTGGCCCTAGGTTCTATATCTGCCCTTTTTACTCCAAGGGCATCCATGTCCTGATAAAAGTGACCTATTTCTCTCTCTACAAGTTCTGATGTAGAGATTCCCTCTTTGTTTGACCTATTTATTATTTTATCGTCTATGTCAGTAAAATTGCGGACAAAGGTTACATCAAAACCACTTTTTCTCAAAAACCGCACAATAACATCAAAAACCACTGCACTTCTTGCATGACCAATATGACATCTATCGTAAGCTGTTATTCCACACACATAAATCCCTATCTTTCCATCATGGAGTGGAACAAACTCTTCTTTTTTTCTCTTTAGCGTATTGTAAATAAATAAGGACATCGTTTCCTACACCTTTTATTTTCCCAAACGATCACAAATCTTGTCCGAAGAATAAAAAAACATTATCAACGGTCAATAACTATACTAGCCTGTTTCGATGGCCTGCTCTGATTAGGTGGATAAGAATCATCTATGGCAGTAACCCAGTAAAAATAGCGTCCTGGTTCCAAAAGCGTCCTATCAATAAAAGGGCTGGAAGACACAGGAGAAAAGTTGAGTTTTAGGATCAATCCAGATGGATCCTTTCTAAATATGTAATATCCCACTATTCCCGGCCTGCGAACCAATGTCCAAGAAATCTTTATTCCTTCCTTGGTCTTTGAAACAGATACAGCGGATGGGGGTGGAATATCTTGAAGCCCTCTAGCCTTTACAATAACCGGTGCAGACTGGCTACCTTCTATGTCTGTATCCACATAGTGAAATATGGCGGCCACACGATAACCAACCTTTCTATAAGTCCTTCTTATTTTGTCAAAAAAATTGGTTTTGGCAGTAGTTCCAGGTAAAGCCTGCCAGGTCTGTTCATCTCCAAAGCGCCTGTATATTTTATATTCCAAGGGCTGATTTAAAGGCTCTCCATCCTCAAAGGTCTCTGGCGGAAGCCATCCGAGCCTGACACCATCTTCAAATACCTGAGCCGACAGATTTAAAGGAGCGCTTGGAGGGCTATGCCAGGCAAACGAGACTTTGTTAGAAAAATCAGATACATTAAACCATCCCTTTACCGTCTTGACCTGATATGTGTAATAATAACCTTTTCTTACAGTAGTATCTTCGTAAACGATCTTTTTACCTGGTTCTGGCTTTTGGTCATAGTTGATGACTATAGGCTTCCCATAATCTGGAGGACAGGTAAGACATGACGAATCCAAAGGTAGCTCGGCCTTGTAGAGATGAAACTCCTTGATACGCGACAACGGGCTACCATCGTGATTTCTTCTAGGCACACTCCAACTAAGGACAGCACCTTCCTTAACTATTTTGTAAGAC
This sequence comes from Deltaproteobacteria bacterium, assembly GCA_027068235.1. GTDB lineage: Bacteria > Desulfobacterota > Dissulfuribacteria > Dissulfuribacterales > QOAL01 > JAADCZ01. Next base: position 10,213 of record JAMOUE010000125.1, read on the forward strand.
AGATCCTTGATCCGTTCTGGCCTCAAAGTGCCTGGAGGCACAGGTGCCCTTTTCCGGCCACAGCCTTCAATAAGCCAAGAGAAAATCAAAAGACAAGTACAGATAATAATGAGTGTTCTTTTCATAAAATGATCTTGAACTCCTCAAGCCATTTTTTTGCAGCATCAAGCGCCTCTTGCACAGGCTGATGACCAGTGCCGCCAAAACATTTTCTTGATGCTACAGAGCCTTCTACAGACAAAACATCAAGGACATCATCCTCTATCAAGGGATGCAACCGCTTGAGTTCGTCAATGCCAAGTGCTTGCAACTCCTTTCCCTTAGAAAGACACTGGGCAACTGCCTTGCCTACTACTTCGTGAGCTTGCCTAAAAGGCAGCCCCTTCTTTACCAGGTAGTCAGCAAGATCTGTTGCTGTCAAAAAACCGGTTTCTGTATCTTTTGACATCTTTGCACTGTTTGGCTGCATATTCATAATAAGGCCTGCCATTACAGCTAAAGAAGAGGCAGTTGTATCTGCAGCGTCAAAGAGTTGTTCCTTATCTTCTTGCAGGTCCCTGTTGTATGTAAGTGGCAGACCCTTGAGCGTTGTCAAAAGTGCCATCAAGCTTCCATATACCCTGCCAGTTTTTCCTCTAACTAGTTCTGGCACGTCTGGATTCTTTTTTTGAGGCATTATGCTTGAACCTGTACAATATGCATCTGGCAATTCAACATAGGAAAACTCAGAACTCATCCAAAGAATCAGTTCTTCTGAAAGTCTACTAAGATGCATCATGATCACAGAGAGACAAAAGAGGAATTCTAAGGCAAAGTCTCTGTCTGAAACAGCATCCATACTATTTTGACTTACAGCTTCAAAGCCAAGTTCCTTGGCTGTCATCTGCCTATCTATAGGATAGCTGGTGCCAGCAAGGGCAGCGCTTCCAAGAGGACAAATATTTACCCTTGAAAGACAGTCTTTTAAACGCAGTCTATCCCGTTTAAACATCTCAAAGTAGGCAAGCATGTGGTGAGAATATAGAATGGGTTGGGCCTTTTGAAGGTGGGTAAAGCCTGGCATGACCAGTCCAAAATGGCGTTCTGCCTGAAGGACAAAGGCCTCTTGCAGCTTTTGGATAAGACTATCGATCTTTAAAATTTCATCCCTAATATAGAGTCTGAAGTCAGTTGCAACCTGATCGTTTCTTGAACGCGCCGTATGGAGTCTACCGCCTGCAGGCCCAATAAGATCGGTAAGGGCCTTCTCAATGTTCATGTGAACATCTTCAAGCTCCTTTTTCCAAGTAAACTCCCCCTTTTCTATCTGCTCAAGTATCTTGTTTAATCCATCAATAATAAGTTCACTGTCTTGCCTAGCTATAATACCTTTTTCTCCAAGCATCCTTGCATGGGCTATGCTGCCTTTTATATCATGCCTGTAAAGACGCTTGTCATAGCGGACAGACTCAGTAAAGTCTTCAACAAGTTCCTCGGTGGCCTGCTGAAATCTGCCTCCCCATAGTTTTGATTTATGGTCTTTTCCCTCTGTCATTGTTGCCCTACTTTTATAAATTGTGCCATCAAAAAAGGCAGAAGCTTCTATTTGCTTCTGCCTTTTTATAAGTTTATGCAGATTCTGTAAACCCAAAATGGGCAAACGCAATCTAAGTCTGTTTGTTGTTACTGACTATGTGCCCATCTCCCATGAAGACAGATATTTTTCCTGTTCCTCTGTCAAAGAATCAATAGATATGTTCATGGATGAAAGTTTCAGACGTGCAATCTCTCGATCTATCTCTTTTGGAACGCCATAGACCTTTTTCTCAAGCTTTTTACCCATCCGCACCATGTACTCTGCACAAAGCGCCTGATTTGCAAAGCTCATATCCATGACA
>JAMOUE010000126.1 GCA_027068235.1 Deltaproteobacteria bacterium
CATTGCTGATATGTTTACAGAGATTGTGTCTGAAAAAGCTGTAGAATTCATTATAGACATAGACAGCAATGTGCCAGATCAACTGGTTGGAGACCCTGTACGTTTAGGTCAATTACTTACCAATCTCATATCAAATGCCATTAAATTTACAGATAAAGGCCAAATACTTCTGGCTTGTACTGTAACTTCCAAAACCAAGGATAAAGTGACTCTGTCTTTTAAGGTCGCCGACACAGGTATTGGCATAGAAAAAAACAGGCTTGAATACCTATTTGATATGTTTACCCAGGCTGATTCTTCCACTACCCGGCGCTTTGGAGGCACAGGCCTTGGACTCACCATCTGTAAACGAATAGCACAACTTATGAAGGGAACCATCCACGTTGAGAGTGAACCTGATGTTGGCACAACCTTTACGTTTACGGTCGAGCTTCCATATACTGATAAAAAGAGTCCTTTGCAGCTACCTGAATCAAAGTTTACAGAACGGAATTTTGTGCTCCTTACCCAAAACGATGATCTCATAAGAGGTGTTGAAAACATTCTTAAAAGACTTGGAGATTTTCATCTAACAGTCTTTAAACAAGATGTTCTTAAAAAGGAGCTTTTCCCCAAAGAGATGAAATTTGATGAAAAGAATTACTTCATAGCAGATGTTAACAATCAAAATCTCAAGGATATCTTGCAACTAACCGATCTTGTTCCGAGGAATAGACTCCTTCTTCTAGTGCCTTTTGATTTTGAACGTAACATCCAAAATGACGCACAAAATACCGACTATTTCATTTGCCTAAAGCCATTGACCATCAATCGATTTATAAGGGCCTTGAACCTTGTAGAGGAAGGACATTCGACCCCAGACAAGATACACAAAAGGCAGATAAGATTTAGAGGTCTAAGGGTATTAGTGGTTGAGGACAATGAAATAAATCAGATGGTGGCCAGAGAAATATTAGAAAAGTTTGGGGCAGAGGTAAAATTTGCAAAAAATGGGGTTGAAGCCATTAACAAGGTATCGCCAGAGGTTGATATCATATTTATGGATATCCAAATGCCTGATATGGATGGATATGACGCCACTAAGATACTAAGACAAAGAAAAGAATATTCAGAAATACCAATAGTAGCCATGACTGCTGGAGTATTTGAAGAAGACAGGCAACGGTGTTTGAAGGTGGGAATGAATGACTTTGTCCTAAAACCTGTTACTCCAGAATCTATTTTGTCAATCTTGAAAAGATGGGTAAAGCCGTCAAAGATAAGCTACTCGGAAGAAGAGACAAACACCAAACAACACCCGCACTTTCCTCCCATCCCAGGGGCAAACATTAGTGAGGCCAAGGAGCGATTTAAGGGAAATCCCAAGATGTATCTGGAGCTTGTAAAAAGATTTGTGAAGGACAACTCAGATATCAAAAATATAGTCTCTGCCATCCGTAGTGATTCTGATGCAAAAGGGCTTAAAAGGTTCTTTCATACCCAAAAGGGTGTCTGTGCAAATCTTGCCCTTTCAGAGCTACAGACTTTGTTTTGGGAGGCTGAAAATTATATTGAAAAACAAGACGAAAGCCACAATAACCTTGATGCAATAATCAATAAGATCCAAAAACGCATAAATACAATTGCACAAAGCCTTGGCCTCTTTCAAGATGACCAAAAGGCCCAACCGATGATGCCCCAAAACGCACAAGGAGCTGAAGACATTCCTCTAAAAAATCTAGCTGCCAAGCTTGACGAACTTATCCGGTTAAACGATATTGAGTCGGAGGATGTGTGGAGGGAATTGAAAGAACAAATAAAGGAGAAGGTTCCCCAGCAGGAGCTTTCCCGCATGGATGAACTGTTAGAAGATTTTGAGTTTGAAGCTGCAAGAGAGTGTTTGCGCCAGATAAGTTCTAAGCTTTTTTAATAAGTGGAGGAATTAGAATGGAAAATATGAAAAGGCCCGCCGCCTCTTTGCTGGCCTTTTTGGCTGACCTCCATCATGAAATACGTTCTCCAGTGAACACCATTTTGAACATGACAGAATTGGCCTCAAAGGAAGAGGTGCCATCTTCTATAAGACACTATTTCAAGACCATCGAAAAATCTGCAAACAGTCTGCTGACATTGCTAGACGATATAATAGAGCTTTCTAACTATGACATGGATGTTAAGGCTGGCAAACAGATTTTCGGACTAACATATCTTTTGGAAGATCTAAAAGAGGCTATTGATGGATCACGAAAGGCCAAAAAGACCAAAATGGCCATATCTTTTGACAACAATATACCAGAATGGTTTTCTGGACCCAGGGGACGCATCCGCCAGATACTGACTCAAATATGTAACTACTGCATCAGGCAGCTTGCATCTGAGGAAATAGACATAGAAGTAAAGTTTAACAAGGCAGAAAAAGAAAACTGGTTAACATTCTCTGTCATTTCACAGGGCAGTTGCAAAGATAACCTTGGGCCTAGAGAGATTATCCGTAACCCTAGAATACTCATATGTCAAAAACTTCTGGTTGAACTTGGATACAATTTTGATGTTAAAAGGCATGGAGATGCTATCAAATTTACTTTTTCCGTAAAGGTTAAACTCCTAGATATACCTTGGGGAGAGCCTCTTTTCCCTCGTCCTTACTCGTGTCTGGTAAGCCAGGATGGATTAAATTCCTCTTTGGTACTCAGACGGCTTACTGGGTGCGGTTTTGAGGTTGTAGAGGCAGAGGACTTATCAGATGCAGAAGAGAGCCTGACTAGACACGTGTCTCAAAGTCAAAAGGGAATCATCATCATCGATTGGGAAATGGTGGGCTCTGGATCTGACCAGCTCGATTGGGTCAAGTCAGGAAATGCAAAATATCCAGTACTCTACTTTGATATTCCTGCCATTAAAATGATGGATCTTAGCACCAAAGTGCCAGACGAGCTGCAAGAAGACAAGATTGGTTTTGTAATGGCGCCTTCTAAGGGTAGGCAGGTTATCTCTGAGGTGGCAAGACTTTTGAGGATGGGAGAAGATCAACTTTCATGTATCCTTTTAGACGATGACG
>JAMOUE010000127.1 GCA_027068235.1 Deltaproteobacteria bacterium
ACCCCAAATACTATCTTATCACATGACTGGTTTGAGCAGTCTATAACATCAGCAGCAGCAAGTTTGCTATTTAAATACTGGATTCTGGCTTCAAGTTGCCCCTGGCGTTCCTTGGCTGCATGATATTCTGCATTCTCTGAAAGATCTCCATGGGCCCTAGCTTCTTCAATGGCCTTGATTACCTCATATCTTTCAACACGTTCCAAGTGCTCAAGTTCATCCTTAAGTTTTTTGTAGCCTTCTGGCGTAAAGGGAATTCTTTCCATCCTAGTTTCGACCTCTGATACTTCGAATATAAATCTAAAAAAGACTGCCGACCAATTGACGGCAGCCTTTTTCAATTAGGCCTAAAAATACCAAAAAACAGTGGAGATTCAAGCCATTTTTTAATGGGTGGGCTGCTTTTCTCCTAACTCTCTTTTTAAAAGTATATTTCGTATGTAAGAACGATGGAGATGGTTGTCTATCGTTGAGGTATTGGTCTTGTATTTTAAGAAAATTGGGCTGTTCCATCCATGACAAGCACTACAGGTGTTGATGCGTAGGATTTTATCTAATTCCTTTTTATTAAAAGGACGTGCACCGTAATGACTAGTTGCTTGCAGTTGCGTGCCTTTTTCATCCACTATTTTTTCTAGACCAAAGGGCAAATCAATACCATTTGCCTTTGTGATATAAACTCCCCTTCCTAATCCCAAGGTCTTTGGATTGGCATGGCAATCTTCACAGGCTCTAGCTTTCTTACTAACTGTATGGGGCTGAATGGGATTGGTGGCTATGGCATAAAACCCATCGATAGTTTTATATACTTTGTTGTGAATTTTGCATTTCCCATCGGGCCCTATTTGGGTGAATATCACTTGGCATCCAGGGATAAACGGGCTTACAAGGCCCTCGCTATTTATTCCAAGAGTTGGTGTTTCCCAGCGCAGATAAGATCTTGTTTCTCTCCATTTGTAAGTGCTTTTTGACCTATTTACTGCCCTGCCTGCCTTAGTGGGGTCAGCTGGTACCACTACACTTATCCAGTCGTATGATGGAGTTGAGGTGTCTTGTTGAGCATGGCATCCATAGCATTGTGGGGCCCAGCGGCTATGGCAACTATAACATTCCATTTTCTTCATGTGGGCCTCTATGGTCATGGCAGATTTGGCCATTACAGAGCCTTTTTCTAAGATATCAACTACTTGAGGTACTAGGTGAATCTTGCCAGAGGCGGATTTTAAAATCACATTTTGGTCCTTGTATGCAAGTTTTTGAAGTTTAGCCCCCTTGGATGATTTGAGCTTGCTTTTTGATTTTGCATCTCCGTGGCAATCCTGACATTCTATTTCAACTGCCTGTTCCTTTTTGGAGTATATGTTTCCGTCTCCATGAAGATCTGTTTTTGTATGGCAGTCAATGCAGTATAGACCTTTTTGAAAATGTATGTCTGGTTCCAAGTGATTATAGAATTTCCCGTGAATCTTTTTGCCCTGCTTTTTCCCTGGCTCTTTGCCCCAAGGAGCGCCATAACCGTCTGACTCCATGGTGCCTATGAAACTTACCCCTGTTCTACCTCCTCTGTTATGACAATGAATACACTGAAAAGGCGGAATTACAGTTGTTATTTTGTGAAACCTAGGCCGTGGTACAGGTTTTGGTCCCTTAGATTTTGTTGAGATAGCAGTATCAGTGCCCTTGTATGTTCCATCGTCATCATAAATGATGTGACAGGCAGCGCATCCAGAGGAACGGTAGTCGCCGTATTTCTCAGCTCCGTAACTGTAAAGATGGCATCTCAAGCACTCTTCCCTCAAATAGTCGTCTGCAGGTGAATTGGTTTTGCCTTCGGGGTGATTTGGATTGTAATGAGGTAATGTTTTTAAGGAATGAAGTGCTCCCTGCTCAGAGGGTACATTATTATCTGTGTCAATGACGTCCTTGACACCGTAAATGGCATTTTTAGTTTCTTGGGCACCAAATAAGTAACGTGTGGCGCTAATGATGCCTGCACTGGTTGCATGGAGAGATTTTTTTGATCTTTCCACTATGCTTTGATGGCAAAGGCCACATGTTTTGTCTACAACGGAATAGTCAGAGGGATTTGCCCACATATCTTTGTGGGCCTGGTTTTTATCTTGTTTTTCTGGGTGTCCCTTATGGCAGAAATGGCAGGAAAGTTCTTTCATGACAGAGACATTAGAGATAGGCTCAATACCATTGTGGCAACTGGTACAACTTGTACTTGCATAAGAGACGTCCAGATAAAAGTTCCAACTATTTATTATGATAAAACTTAAGAAAATAAGAAGACGAATCATGATAGTGATAATTTTTCTCCACTTTTGACAGAGAGATTTAAAAGGCTATTAAAAAAAGTCAATACATTAAAGTTCTAGTGTATGAGTCTTGACAAATTAGTTCTTGCAAAAACATGTGTAAATGTATTGTTTGGAGCACTTTTGAAGTGACATAACTGCATTAATGAAGTGGCGTAGCCGCATGGCAAGCTCCCAGTTATCTCATTATCCAATGGGGGATTGCTTTGGTTTGCTCGCAATTACACCAATAAATTTGTCATCTATTTTGCATTCCAAGTAATACCGGACTATTTGATGTGTAAAAGGCCAATTTTTACAGTTAGCCTTTACTGAATTACTTACATGATTATGGTATCATTGAGTGATGAAACCCATAATTTTTACCCAAATTATTGAAAAGTCGTTGTCAGTTGGCCCAGATATTCAAGATATAACCTCTGAAGTCCAGGAGTTGATTTCAGCTTCATCTGTAAAAGAGGGCATGTTACAGATGAATGTTATTGGCTCTACTGGTTCCTTAACCACTATAGAGTTTGAACCAGGCGTTGTTGAAGACCTAAAGGATGCCATAGAACGCCTGGCCCCAGAGGGGATGGTGTATAAACACGAACTTGCATGGCATGATGGTAATGGCCATAGTCATGTTCAAGCCGCTTTACTTGGTCCTTCTTTGGCTATTGCAGTTAGGGAAGGGCGTTTGATGCTTGGAACCTGGCAACAGATTGTGGTG
>JAMOUE010000128.1 GCA_027068235.1 Deltaproteobacteria bacterium
AAATTCCAGATCAAACAGGCCTTTCATCTTCATGACTTCCTCATTATTCTTTATTATTTCAGTGAGTTATTATACATCGTGCCAGTCAAGATTGCTCTGTTTTTCTAAATAATTTTTAGAGATTCCCCAAGGAGAATAAAAAAAAGAATCTAAAAGCATAACAATCGGGTGCACTTGACCGCCATTCCGCTGCGGCCTTCGGCCTTGCTCCATGTCGGCAAGTGACCCTGGTCGTTAGCCAGCCGCGCCGTGGTGCTGGTTGGCGCAGGAGAGCAAACGATGGATATAGCAGATTTTTTCAACGCCGCCGCCGAGCGCATTGCCACGCAGAATAGCCACAACGATGAGCCATCATCAACGGCTGTGCAATGCCAGCGTTGCCGCTGGACATTTGCAGACGCGTCTCAACTCAACGCTGATGGTGTATGCACTGATTGCGCCGCGACCCTGGAACGCGGATATGAAATCAGTAGCAAGGCGGGCAGGTGCAGAACTGGCTCCGACCAAGCAGGCACGATTTTTCACGCCCGTTTGCTGGATGAGAACGGTTCCCCGCAATGGCGCGCCGTTTGCGGAACGGAACCTGGTCGCCGCTCGGTTGGATGGTCATCGTATAAACCAGCCGACCGCAGAGTCACCTGCCAACGTTGCCAAAAACGGCTGGCTAACTCACGTTGCACGGGACAGCCTGACGGCTGCCCGTGAACTCAACCGTTAGCGCTTAGTGAGAATGATCCATGAGAAATCCAAAATGGACAAGAGACGAACTGATTCTGGCCTTAGATTTGTATTTTCGTAATCCACCAGGAAAAATTAGCGGTGATCACCCAGAAATCGTCCAACTAAGTGCGCTTCTCAATCAACTTCCAGTTCACCCACAAAAAGAAAAATTTCAAAAATTTCGGAATCCCAATGGGGTTTATATGAAGTTGTGCAATTTTTTGCGTTTCGACCCCAACTACTCTGGAAAAGGGCTGCAAGCAGGCGGTAAATTGGAAGAAGAAATTTGGAATGAATTTGCCAGCAATAGAACAAAATTGGCTCAAATAGCAGCCTCTATCCGAGAAAATGCGCAATATATCTCGCGTCCTCAAATAGGGGATATCCCTGACGATGAAGAGTTTCAAGAAGGTAAGGTTCTAACTAGACTTCATAAATTCAGAGAGCGTTCTCCTTCAATTACTAAAAAGAAAAAAGAATCAGTGCTCAATCAAAAAGGAAAGCTTCTTTGTGAGGCCTGTGGGTTCGATTTTGAGAAAAAATATGGGACCCTCGGTCGTGGTTTTGCCGAATGTCATCATATGAAGCCTTTAGCTGAACTAAGAGCTAATCAAAAGACCAAGTTAAGTGATTTATGCATACTCTGCTCCAATTGTCACAGAATGATACATAGAACTAAGCCGATGGTTTCACTTGAAGAATTCAAGAAAATTTTGCGCTAACAAGGCACTCCACCTGACCGCTATTCCGCTGGCGCTCCATAGCGTCAGGTGAGCTTAATCGTTCTGTGTATAGATATATTCAACTTGATATATATCTTGACAATTTTCACAACAAGGTCTATATCAAAAAGTATATATTCATTTATTATTCAAGAATCCGTTTCCAAGAAGGTTACGGGAAAAAACAGGTGACTTACCAAGAAATGCATTAGTAATGTTAGTAAATTGGTCAAAAAACTTGTTATGAAAACAATAAGTTATGTTTTGTAAGCTTATGGCATTACTAATGATGGTCTTAATAAATTCATAGTGTTGAGAGGGGATTATGGATACTGCAAAATTATTCATAAATGGACGTAGTCAGGCTGTACGCCTGCCCAAGCGATATCGTTTTGAAGGAAGCGAAGTGTTTATAAAAAGAACCAATGAGGGAGTACTTTTAATCCCGAAAAATAATACCGTGTGGGATGTATGGGAGAAGAATATAAAGAAATATAAAAGGCCTTTCATGACCAAACGCAATCAACCTAAGGGACAGCAAGAGAGAGAAGGCTTAGATGAAATATTTGATTGATACGAATATATGCATCTATATCATGAATAATCATCCTCCTGAGGTGTTTGAAAAATTTAGAAATATAGGAGTGGGGGCAATCGGTATATCCTCAATTACAGTATCTGAACTTTATTATGGAGCATATAAAAGTAGTAAAATAAAACAAAACATTAAGCGAGTAGAAGAATTTCTTTATCCATTTGAAATTTTACCATACGATGAAAGTGCCTCAAGGGAATATGGAAAAATCCGTTCTTATCTTGAAAAAAATGGCCAGATTATCGGGCCGCTTGATATGCTTATTGCAGCACATGCAATAAGCAGAAATCTTACTATCATCACAAATAATATCAAAGAATTCAAAAGGATAAAATCATTGCAAGTTGAAAATTGGGTAAGAGAATAATAATCACAGAACAAGCGGGTGCAATTGACCGCTATTCCGCTGCGCCCTTTGGCCTTGCTCCATGTCGGCAACTGACCCTTGACATTATGTGCTAAAAAAGCCGTTGACAATCTCTATTTTTGTATTACGATAATGTCATACTTATTATGGTAAGGGTGATATTATGATTACTTTGAGATTAGATTCTAAGCTTGAACAATCTATTGATAATACAGCAAAATACCTTGGAGTGACAAAATCTGAGTTGATACGTCGTAGCATACAAGAATACTTAAACAAAATTCCAAATCAAACTCCTTGGGACCTTGGCAAAGATCTTTTTGGTAAATATTCAAGTGGTAGCAAGGACTTGTCTGCTAAAAGAAAGAAGATACTAAAAAGAAAGATAAGGGCCAAATCAAATGAGAAAAATACTCATTGACTCGGGCCCTCTAATAGCATTATTTGATGCTTCTGACAAATACCATTCTGCTGCCATAGATTTTCTCAAGGCCAATAAATATCCTCTTGTCACTACAATAGCTTCCATTACAGAAACCTCGCATTTGTTAGATTTTAACCGGAATGCCCAATTAGATTTCCTCGAATGGATTTATAGAGGAGGTGTGGAAGTATATCCCATTGAA
>JAMOUE010000129.1 GCA_027068235.1 Deltaproteobacteria bacterium
AGACCTGGAAAGGCCGAAGTGTGGAAAATGGGTATAGGATAAAGATTCTTGGTGGAGGTGGAGTAAAAAGAGATCCACTTTAAGTTGATATGAATGAGAAAATTTAGATTTGTGCGGGACCAAATTTATAAAAGCTATAAGCCCTTGGCCCCGCATTTATGTCTTTGAAAAGCCACACTCAAGTTCTTTACGTTTCCAGTTTTTAGGTGTGGCTAATAACTTTAATTATGATGTGTTTTATGATTTTTGTTTCAGGAGATCCCTGATTTCTGCTAAGAGTAGTTCCTCATTGGAAGGCTTGGGTGGTTCTTCTGGTGCCTCCTCTTTTTGTTTCTGCATGGCGTTCATTGCCTTAACTACCATAAAGATCGCAAAGGCTATTATGGTGAAATCAACAACGCTTTGGATGAATTTGCCATAATTCAAGGTTACAGCAGGGGTTTTGCCAACGGCCTCCTTTAAGGTGATGGATAACCCTGTAAAGTCCACTCCACCAAGCAGTAAACCAATTGGAGGCATCAGCACATCTGCAACAAATGAAGAGACTATTTTGCCAAATGCTCCACCTATAACGATACCAACAGCCATGTCTACTACATTACCGCGCATTGCAAACTCTTTAAATTCTTGGAAAAAGCCCATAATCTTTTCCCTCCTTTTCATTTTTTATAAGTTATATAACTTTACACTAAATTGCATAGCTCGTAAATTCACATAACTTGGTTAACTGATTTTTTTTCATTATCTTAACCGAACAAAGGGTCCTATGTTGTAAAGACTCCTTTCTTTTATCAATCTTTCATGATAGGCACTTAAAAAGTCACTTTCTTTCAGTATTCCGACAACTTTAGATGGATCTTCCTTTGAAACTACAGGTAGAAAGGAAAAGCCATTGTTGGCAAACAAAGTAAAAGCGGTTTCTAAATTGTCGTTTTCCCTTATGGTAACAGGTTTTTGAGTCATTATATCCTTGGCAACTAGATGAGGTGGACATTTGTCTCTATGAATAAGATAACTTCTCACATCTCTTACTGTAACAACACCTGCAAGCCTTCCATCCCTATCCAAAACAACAAAGTGAGGAAAGTGACTATTTTCAACTAAGTTCACCAACTTATCAAACGGTGTGTCTGTGGTTACAAATTCTGTTAGTGGGCTCATGAAATCCGCTACAGTCATATCTCTAAGCCGATTGACTTCATGTCCCCTAACAATGTTTATTCCTTCCATAAGGAGTTTGGTTTCATAGACAGAATATCCATGGAATAGGCGCACGATTAATAGGCTTGGAATGCACGCTACCATTAGAGGAAGTATAACTTGATATGTGTAAGTTAATTCAAAAATAGTCAATACAGCAGTCATAGGCGCAAGAGTAGTACCACTAACCACTGCACCCATTCCAACCAGGGCATAATAGGCAGGGCTAATTCCATGAATTGGGAAAAATCTGACTGCCAAACTCCCAATTACACTACCCAACATTGCCCCAATAAAGAGGGATGGGGCAAAGATGCCCCCACTCATTCCAGAACTTATGCATACACTTGTGGCCAAAATTTTTCCAATGAACAGAATCAATGCAAAAGAAATGAGTACGTCGCCATTTAAGGCCTTTATGATTTCAGAATAGCCCACCCCCAGGATTTGAGGCAGATAAAGGCCCATAATTCCAACTATAAGGCCTCCTAGTGTTGGTCTGAGCCATTCAGGGCCAGGAACCTTGTCCCACAGCTTTGGAAGGCCAAACAAGCTCCAGATGAGCATCAAACTTGCTATGCCACCACATATTCCAAGAATCAAATATATGAATAGCTCCCAATGACTTATTAATGCAAAATGGACAGGGTGGATAGTGGCCCTTGGTCCTAGAATCTGTCTTGCTACAACAGTTCCTGTAACGGCAGAAATGACAATATTGCTCATTGAAGAGACCTCCAGATCAAAGAGCAATATCTCTACGGCAAACATGGTTCCGGCTATTGGGGCTTGAAAGGTCGCTGCCATGCCTGCTGCTGCGCCACAGGCTACTGCAAGCCGTCTTTTGGGCAGGTTGAGTTTTAAGAGTTGGGAAATAGAAGAACCGATTGATGCCCCAATCTGTACTATTGGACCTTCTCTACCAACTGATGCCCCTGCTGAGATTAGCATAGAGGTTACAAGTGCCTTTAATATCGTAACCCTGTGTCTTATTCTTCCTCCACCAAGGGCAAGGGCCTTCATGACATGAGGTACACCTGGCCCTTTGAGTTCTGGAGCCCACTTACATATTATCACACCTGTTACAAGTCCTGCGCCAGCAGGTATGGCAAGGCGTGCCCAGACTGGAAGAAGAGCCAATTCTTCTGGGGTAGTCCAAAGGACAGATGCGCCAAATTTGAGCAGAAAATGAAAAAGCACCCCTCCTAACCCAGCAACAGTCCCAATAAAGAGAGATGTAAATATTGGTATTGCTATTTGTCTGAATACGGTAGAAGATCGGCCCCTGTTTGGTCCAGGTACGGAAGCATCCATTGGCCCTATTTTAAATTAAAGGCTGTTTCATGTTAAGGGGTGGATAAAAATGCTTCATATGTGCCGTCTGTGTGTGTCTTTGTGCCAATATTTAATTGGCTAAATAGTTAGAGTGAGAAGTAGTTGCAGTCTTTTCAGAGCTGTTTTGGGTTTTCCTTTTGGCCTCATCATCAATTACGTTTCTAATGGTTTCTTGTAATGTATCAATGGAAAAGGGCTTTTGAAGAAACTTATCTCCTTCTTCAAATGAGACGGTATCCGGGACATTTCCAGACATGTATAGAACCTTTAAAGATGGAAAGTCCTTCTTAAGCATTTTGTAAAGTTCTACACCTCCTACTTCTGGCATTATAACGTCTGTAAGTAGTAGGGTTGGCTCGAAACTTATCTCTTTAAGCCTTTTGAGCGCTTCTTGATAGCCGTTTGCCTTAACAACCCTGTAACCACTCCTTTCAAGGGCATGGGCAACAAAGTCTCTAACATAATCTTCGTCCTCAACAAGCAGTAT
>JAMOUE010000130.1 GCA_027068235.1 Deltaproteobacteria bacterium
TATAAAAGGCATCGTAATAACCGGCTGAAAGACAGTAGGTTCCAAGCATTATCCTTCTTTTGACCTCTGGACCAAATCCTTGGGCCCTTGTCTCTTTGTACATCTCCATAAGATTGGAATAATCCTTTGCCCTGAAACCATACTTAACCCCATCGTATCTGGACAGGTTAGAAGAAGCCTCAGCAGTGGCTATAATGTAATAAGTGGCTATAGCATATTCCGTATGAGGAAGAGAAACATCTACAAGCTCTGCCCCCATCTCTTCCATGACCTTAAGCGCCTTTTGGATCTCTGCCACTACTTCCTGCTGAACACCTTCTATAAAGTATTCCTTTGGAATACCAACCTTCATGCCTTTAAGGCCTTTCTCACATGCCTCGGCAAGGGATGGAACCGCCTGTGGCAAACTGGTCGAATCCCGTTTATCATGACCAGCAATAGATTCAAGAAGTATGGCAGCGTCTTCTACGCACCTGGAAAGTGGACCTATCTGGTCAAGGGAAGAGGCAAAGGCCACAAGTCCAAACCTAGAGACTAGACCATAGGTGGGTTTCAGTCCTACCACACCACAATGAGATGCAGGTTGTCTGATGGAGCCCCCTGTATCCGAACCAAGGGATGCAACGCAAGTTCTGGCCGCAACGGCTGCTGCCGAACCGCCACTTGATCCACCTGGGATACACTCTAAATCCCAAGGATTCTTTGTGGAGAAAAAAGCAGAATTTTCAGTAGAAGACCCCATGGCAAACTCGTCCATATTGAGTTTACCCAACATTACAGCACCTTGCTCATATAGCCTTTCCATCACCGTAGCATCAAAAGGAGGCCTAAAATTCTTAAGCATCTTTGACGAACATGTAGTCGGAATGTACTTAGTGCATATCACATCCTTTATACCAAGAGGGATACCAGTTAAAGGCTTGCTATCACCTTGCCTGATCCTTTTGTCTGCATCTTTGGCCTGTTCCAATGCCTTATCTTCAGTAACAGTTACGTAGGCCTTTACCTTGGAATCAACCCTGTCTATACGTTCGAGATAGCCCTTTGTGAGCTCTTCACTAGTAATCTGTCCCTTATCAAGTAGTTTGCGAAGGGTTGAGATATTGTTATCCAGTAAATTTTCCATGTCTTTCTCCCAAAAAGATGTGGAGGTTATAGCCTTAAAAAAAACTAAATTATCCTAGGCACAACAAATGCGCCTTCTTCACTCTCAGGGGCATTGGCGGTAACATCTTGAATGGGAAGGGAGGGCTTGACCTCATCCTCCCTGAAACAATTTACTATCTCTATAGCCCTATAAGTAGGCTCCACACCCTCTGTATCAAGAGATTCCAGCTTACTTACAAACTTTAAGATTGCATCAAGTTGATTGGTGAACTCTTCAAGCTCTTGGGAGTCAAAGCGCAGACGGGCAAGCTCTGCCACATGCTCCACCTCTTTTATTGTGATCTCAGCCATTATTGTTTATCTCCTGAAAACAAGTTATCTAGTCTAATAGACTATGATTTTATTGCTTCCTAAAATTATACCTAAACCTGTTACAAAAAAAGCTATAATCATAAAATTCGTCAAAATAGACTCTTTTGTTTCTTCTTCAAGGTCTTCTTTTTCTTTTTAGGCCCCTTTATATCCTTACACAAATACGGTTCTATCGGTTTTAAAAATGATGAAGGCCCTGTTTCCATCCACCTGCCATAAAGACGCCTTTTCTTGCACGATGAAAGAAACAGCTTGTGTGAACTTCTGGTTATCCCTACATAGAAAAGCCGCCTTTCTTCATCGATATCGCTGTCTTTCCAAGGTAAGATATGTTGTTCGATCCCGCTTATAAACACAACAGGAAACTCCAAACCCTTTGATCCATGAAGGGTCATAAGCGTTACGGCTTCAACACTGAAGTCCAAGCCGTCCTGTTCCTCTTTAAAGGCAAGAGAGGGGGGAACACCCCTTTTAAGCAAGCTTATAAGAAGCTTTAGCCGTTCTACATCATCATCGGGCAAAGATAGACCTAGTCTTTTGGAAAAAGAATCTAAAAAGACTGAAAAAGAAACACTATCTTGTAAAACTCCATCTAAAATAGATGCCAACTCCTTTGCCTTATCTTCTCCTACGCCTAATCTAGAACTATGATACGGCACGCATTGTCCATGCATGACACCCACCAGATGTTGCAGCAGATTCGTAACCCTTGCCTCTTCTCCCCAATGATTTGGCGGTGTATGAAAAGGAATACCCTGTCTGGCTAGGGCAGTTGATAATGCCTCACTTTGTGCCCTAGTCCTGTAAAGTATACAAATATCACCAAGACTCCACTCTTCAAAAGCATCCATGTTGTGTTGATTCATGCTTTCAAAGCTAATTCCTCCAACCATCTTGTCTATCTGGCCTGCAATCCATACAGCCTCCTTTTCATGATTGCCAAAGACCTTTAAAAGGATCTTGCCCTCTGCTGCAACCTGGGATTTTAATGGAGTCAGCTCTTCAAATAGGGAAGCAGCAGCATTCAAAATGTTTTGTGGACTCCTATAAGCATTAACCAGGGTGACACTTTTTAATGGAGTAAATTCAGTTTCAAATCTTTCAAGAAATTTGGGGCTAGAACCCCTGAATCCATAAATGGCCTGATAAGGATCTCCTATAGCGGTTACAAGGGCGGTCTGTCCAAGTAGTCTAACAATATGAAACTGGATGGAGTTGACATCCTGAAACTCATCTATAAGTACATACCTTAGAGCCGTGCAAGAACCTTCTTCAAGAAGCTTTGACGCCTCAATAAGCAAATCATCATAATCCAAAAGCTTATAGCTCTTCAAAAGCCCATGATAGGCGTCCCAAATAAGCCTTAGAAGCTCATCTTCTATATCTTTGGCATTTATCCGCTGCTGTTTTAAAAACAAGAGCCTTTCCAATAAGGCCTTTGGAGACGTATCAACCTCCACCTCTTTCTTGACCTCTTTAAAGGCCTCTCTGAAGATTGACTGTTGCTCTTTGTCATCTATCACAAAGGGC
>JAMOUE010000131.1 GCA_027068235.1 Deltaproteobacteria bacterium
TTGTTTTGCCACCCATTTAACAAAACAGACAACTCACTCTTTAACTGATTGGTATCAAAATCTCCTACAACTGCAATAACTGCTCTGTCTGGCACAACATAATTTTGATATGTAGAGAGCAGTTCATCCTTGGAAAAACGCATAATATTTTCAGGTGTACCAAGCATATTCATTGAATAAGGATGTGGTGAAAAGAGCAGTTTTTTAAACTCCCGGATGGCAACCGATGGCATGTTGTCATCTTGACGTTTTAGTGCTGCAAGGATCTGAGGCCTTAGTTTGTCGATTTCATTTTCTGGAAAGGCAGGAGACAGCAGAATCTCTGTCAAAAGTCCAAGGCCTCTTTTAAAGGTTTCCGCAGTGAATCTAGCTTTTAATCCGAATGAATTTTGCCCAGAAAAACCGTTTATCTCAGCCCCCATGCCATCTATTATCTCAGAGATGCTTTGGGCATTGTGCATGGTTGTGCCCTTGGTCCATGCCTTGGCAAGCATGTTGAAGATTCCGTTTGTAGTTTTAGTCTCGTAACGGAGTCCGCCCGGCAGGATTATCCTCACCCCTACTGTAGGAAGATCGTGGGTCTCAAGACAGAGTAACGTTACACCATTTCCTATGGAAAAACGTTTAACTTTACTTGTGGATTGTTCTGAAGATGCTGTTGCAGAAGCTGCAAGAGATGGATTCTCAGCTTGAGACAGGATGTTTTGAAGATCCTTGTCATCAAAAGATAGGTCCTTATTTTCTGGAAATACTATTGATACGTTAAGTTTTGATGTATCAAGGTATTTCTTGGCCATCTCCATTATATCCTGTCCTGTTACAGCTTTTACTTTCTGGATGTATTCAAATTCTTTAGAGGCATCTCCTGCAAGTATTTGAAATACGCCAAGTTTTCTGGCTTCTCCCTCCATGGTTTCCTGGCTGTAGATAAAGTCAGTGATAAGCTGCGTTTTGGCTTTATCAAGCTCTTTTGGCGAAACCTCCTGGTTTTTCAACTTTTCAAGTTCTACAAGTATATTTGTTAGTGTTTTTTCAAGGTTTTCAGGGTCAATGTCGGCGCTTATCTCAAAGAGCCCAGGACCTGCTGGGGTAAAAGCAGAGGCCCTAATGGAATGGACAAGCTGTAGCTGGTTTTTGAGCCTTTTTATTAGCCGGGAGCTTTCTCCGTCTGTAAGTAAAGCTGAAAGTAGATCCAGGGCAGGAACATCGTCGCCTGTAAAATTTGGAAGGCCTGAAAAGGAAATTGCCAAGTAGCCTTCATAGCAGTCCATGGACGTTTTGATTATCCTTGGTCCTTGCTGAATAGGCTCTTGTGGAAAAGATGGCTGTGTACACTCTTTTTTAGTTTCTTTACCAAAGAATCTTTCTATTTCTTTAAAGGCGTTGGTTGAATCAACATCTCCAACAACTATGACGGCCATGTTGCATGGCCTATAATGCTCATCTATATATGCAAGTATGTCTTCCCTAGTAAAAGAAGAGACGGTTTCTTCATAACCTATAATAGGCCGCCTGTAAGGATATAGTTGGTACGATATCTTCATTAGATTTTCAAAAAGGCGAGTGTGCGGATTATCCATGCGCATCTTCATCTCTTCGAGCACCACCTTTTTTTCCCGCTCTAATTCCTCTGGATCGAACTTTGAGTGAAATACCGCATCTTCCAGTATGTCGAGGGCTATGGATAGATGTTGTTTAGGCACCACACAGTGATAAACTGTATAATCGTAAGAGGTATAGGCGTTTATGGTGCCGCCTAGGGACTCTATGGTAGCTGCCAATTCCCCTGGCTTTCTCTTTTCTGTACCTTTAAAGATCATGTGTTCAATAAGGTGAGTAATGCCAGCTTGTTCTTCAGTTTCGTAGGCACTGCCTGCTTTTACCCATATTTGAACAGCCACTACCGGTGCTCTATGGCTTTCTTTGACTACTGCTGTAAGTCCGTTTGCAATAATCTTGTTTGATATAAGTGATATTTCAGATGGTGTTTGGGCCAAACCTTTTTTACTCATGCTCACTACTCCAATGGTAAGGATTAAAAAAAGTAAAGCGATTTTTTTCATAAGTTTGCTCCTGGTGATAATAGGCTGTCTTTTTGTTAGAGATCAAGGGTTTTCAGGTGTAACAAATTCTTTAGACTCGCAACTGAATGGCCATTCAACTAATCCTTGACACAGTGCGTGAATTTTGGTACGTACGAATTCAATTTGGAAAAAATATTAATAACTTTAATGTTCTCTTCGTGCAATGCTTATCCTTATTAATAATATTAATCTGTGCCATCACTACTATTAATCATCTTGTTGAGGAGGGGAGCGCCTTATGAGCGACGGTTTGTTTAAGGAAAAGGTCAAGAATTTTTTTAAGATTCTTTGCCAAACAGAATGGAACGCAACGGTTGCTGGTCTCATAGTTGCTCTATTGAGCATACTGATTATGGCATGGTGGAGGCCATGGGGAGCAGTTGGAGCCATAAGAAACTGGGGCGAATGGTTACTGTATGGAGTTGGTATTTTTGATACTAAGCCTACATCCATTGTTGTAAGTTCAGGTTCTGTGATTGGTATTGGCTTTTTAGCAGGGGCATTTATATCAGCGTGTTTGGGTAACGACTTTTCATTCAAGTTCCCTCCTCCATGGGAATTAGTAAAAGCAGTTATTGCAGGAATTCTCATGGGAGTAGGGTCGGCCTTTGCAGGAGGATGTAACGTAGGTGGAATGTATAACGCCATAGGAAACCTAGCAGCCAATGGATTTACCATGTGGTTGGGACTAATAATTGGGGTTGTCCTAGGCTTAAAGTACATCTACTGGGAAATGGAACATATTACTTGGGGTACTGCAGGAGGAAAGAACCTAGATTTTCCATACGGCCTCAAGATAGTGATTGGTATTGTTACATTTGCAATTCTTATTTGGGGAGCTTATTACTATTCTGGCCAAAGCGACAATTATGTAAATTCTCTTAGTGGCATCCTGCTTATTTCTGCAGGCCTTGGCTACACGATGCAGAGAGGACGCTGGTGTATGGTCCAGGCCTTTAGGGAACCACATATGACTGGAGATTGTACTCTTGCTAAGTCTGTGGCCCTAAGTATCCTCATACTTGCAATTGGTGCAGCAGTCTTAAAGTATGCTGTTCCTCAGAGGGGTTCAGCAGTGGCAGTTCAGTCCATACTTAGCGATGTTATTGACGAACTTGATCCGGATGAGGTGGATGACGAAGATCTGGCAGACACATTGGAGGATGTGATAGATGCTGCTGATCAAGCAGTTATAGCCGCACGGCGCACCCTTGATCCTGTAAATTACGTTCGCGGAACTTTTGGATGGGGTGCAGTCTTTGGTGGATTCCTCTTCGGACTTGGCGCCATGTTTGCCGGCGGTTGTGGCTCAGGAACCCTTTGGCGTGTTGGTGAAGGCCAAATGAAGCTTTGGCTTGTAGTTCCTTTCTTTGGCATATCCAACGCCATTATGACAAAGTGGTTTAAAGCTATTCATATGGAAGGTGTTGGCCCTACGCATGAAGGGTCTAAACTTGGAATCCATCTCTACCTTCCTGATGCACTTGGCTATGGTGGAACTATAGCTCTTGTAGTCATTGCCATGGCCCTTTGGTATATCATTGTGGATTGGAATGAGGATTCCAACAAACTTATTGTGGAAATGTAGTTTTCAGTTAATGGCTGAATAAAATTATATAAATAGAAAAAGGAGGAAACATGAGCGACATCAAAATTGCCCCAGAAGGCTTAGAGGTAGCACGTACGCTGGACGCCAAGGGACTTAGCTGTCCTATGCCACTGCTCAGGACCAAAAAGGAGATAGAGAAGATAAATTCTGGTGAGATCCTTGAGGTCCTTGGTACAGATCCTGGTTCAAGGAATGATATCCCTGGTTGGTGTGCTAGGGCAGGACATGAGTACCTGGGCGAGAGAGAAGATGACGGCTTTATCCGTTTTTATGTAAAGAAGAAGTAACAAAAAAGATTTCTTCAAGGTTTTAATTGAAGAAAGGGAGGTTTTTTATCTATGGCTACCGATCCGAATAAATTAGGAATATTTGTGACTTCTCCCCAGTACATGAGGCACGTCATTGGTGTTGCCGCAGCTGCTAAAAGGGCTGGGAAGAAGGTTATGGTTTTCTTCACATTTAAATCAGTGCATCTGACAAAGCATCCAGACTTTGTCAAACTTGCCAATCTGTGTGACGTGGAAGATCTTGCCATCTGTGCAGATAGCTACACATGTGAAGGTTACGATGTAGAAAAAGATGTGCCTAAAGGTCTTACTCCTCGCCAGATGAGGACACAGGCTTATCACGGTGCAATCATCGACGAGTGCGGAAAATATCTGGTCCTTTAATGCAGGAGGCATAAAATTATGGAATCCAAAAAATGTTATTTTTTGATGCAAAATAGAATGTATTCTGGCGATGCAGTGCGTTCAGCCCTGGGTCTTGCCGTAGAGAATCATTATGCATACCCTGTTTTTATGTATAGTGAGTATCCACGTTTCTCCGAGTACGTAAAGGAGAACATTGATTGGATTAGGGACATGGAAGGTGATGTCCTTACTATAGATGGTGAAGATGTTGAAGGTGTTGAGCTCACGAAAATAAGTCTTGAAGAGCTTGGTGAAAGGCTTAGAGAGGCCGATCTTATTATTCCTTACGGGCTTCCCAAGCAAAGCAAGACCCCACCGCCCGCATGTTCAGAAGAGTAGAAGGGGGAGGATGAAAATATGAGTGAAGAAAAAAAGATGAAAATTTTGCATGTTTATAGGTCCGAGCCCAATGATGATACCAAGAAGCTTGTTGAGATCTTGAGCCGTGACAGGGATGCCACAGAATTCAAGCTTTATGTGAATGATCCCAACTATGACATGCTGGTTCAGATGATTTTTGATGCTGATCAGACAGTTAGTTGGTGGTAGAATACTCTAAAATTTATCACATCTACAAAAGTGAGGGCCCCAGTTGATTTGCAAATTGGCTGGGGCCTTTTATATTGCCTCAACCATATTAACCAAAGGGGTAAGAGTAAGTGATTAAAAGAACGATTAATTTATCAATCATATTGGTAGTACTTTGGTGTATATCGCTCAACCTTGCTTGGGCAAAGATTTTTATCGACATAAATTCTCCCTTTTTTGAAAAGATTCCAATTGCAGTTGAGCAGCCAAAATTAACTTCATCTGATGGAAGACAGGCTGCAAATACACTCGTTGATACCTTGTCTAACGATCTTATCTACCAAGGCTTTTTTTCTGTCTTCAAATCGATGGCAGAAGTGCAAGATGGAAAGGTAGATTATAAGGTAACCTCAGAGTTTTCCAAACAGGGCGATACTGTCACTGTAGTGCTGAAGCTTTATGACCTATCTACAGGTTCTATGATCGTTGGAAGGCGTTATATAGGGTCCAGCTCCGATATGAGAAAGATGGCCCATCGCTTTGCAAATGAGATAGTACTGGCCATTACAGGTCGTCCTGGACTCACACTTTCACGTATAGTTTTCGTATCAGAAAAAAATGGGAGACGAGAAATATATTCTGCAGATTTTGACGGTTCAGGTATCAAGCAGGAGACAAATCTTCATACCATTGTCATGTCTCCCAGGTACTCGCCTGACGCTCGTTTCATAGCATTCACTTCTTTTAAAACCGGAAGGCCATGTCTTTACTTGAAAGATATGGCTAGTAAAAATATAAAAAAGATGGCATGTTTCCAGGGTGTTAACATGTCACCGGCCTGGCATCCTTCAAGTAAGCGTCTTGCAGTTACCCTTAGCAAGTCTGGCAGTCCAGATATATATCTTGTGGATATAAATGGACACATTATCAAAAGATTGACAAGAGGCCCTGGTATAAACGTATCTCCATCCTTTTCACCAGATGGTGGCAAAATAGTATTTGTCTCTGACAGGGCTGGAGGGCCTCAGTTATACATATTGGATATTGCAACAGGGAAGATATCAAGGCTTACCTATAGTGGAAGTTACAATACCGATCCACAATGGTCACCTGCTGGTGATAGGATAGTGTATGTAAGTCGTGTAGCAGGCAGGTTTCAAATTTTTACCATCTCTCCTAGTGGAGGAGAACCCGTACAACTTACCTTTGAAGGTAATAATGAGAATCCATCTTGGTCGCCTGACGGCAGACAAATACTCTTTTGCTCAAATAGGAATGGTGGTAATAAACATTTGTTTGTTATGCAATCTAATGGACAACAGCAGAGGCTTTTGGTTCATTATGGCAGAAGAGACTACTTTCCCTTTTGGGGGCCAAATACCTTTAAGTAGAGGTACTAGTCATGAAATTAGATCTTGTTAACAAATTTAACAAATTTGGTACGTTTGCATTCTTGGGTTTCTGTATCATGCTCTTTTCTGGGTGTGCTCAGCATGCTCAAATAGATATGTTGGAACGCAATGTTTCTGGTCTTCAAGTGGAGACCAACAGGCTAGGGGAAGAAGTTCAGTCTATTAAGCGTGAAATGGAAGCGGTTAAGGGCCAATCAGTGCAAGGTGGCCGCAAGTCCATTGCCAGGTTGAATGCGAGGATAGATAGCTTGGAGAGCGAGCTCATGAGACTTAATGGTTTGGTAGATCAGATAAAATACAACCAAGAAAGAGAAGAAGCTGAGCTTGCGCAGTTGAGAGAGGCAATTAATGCTGGCTATAAAAGGACAAAGAGGGTGGCAACATTACCACCTTCATCCCCTTCAACTTCTTCAATCTCCTCAACCTCTCCAGTCAAGATTGTTAAAAAGAATCAGATAGTCCAGGATACCAAGGTGGTAAGCCCTGTAGTTACTAATTCGGCCACACCTTCTAAACCAGAAGATCTTTATAAGGAAGGTTTAGAGCTTTTTAATTTAAAGAGATATCAAGAGGCAAAAGAGGTCTTTAAAGATTTTATAAAGCAAAATCCCACATCACCTCTTGTTGCAAATGCCCACTTTTGGATAGGAGAGTGCGAGTATAAGCAGTCTCGATATGAAGAGGCGATTCTTGAGTACAATAAAGTCATTAGTAAGTTTCCCAAAAGTAACAAGGTTCCAGACGCACTTCTTAAGCAGGGGTATGCCTTTGCAAAACTTGGAGATAAAGAAAGTGCCAAGATTCTTTTGAAAAGGCTTGTAAAGAATTATCCCAAAACCCCTCAGGCAAAGGCAGCCAAAAGGCAACTTAAATTGTTAAAATAAAATAAACTTCATCAGTTTTTTGTTATGAGCTTATTTAAGAAGAAAACAGGGGTTTTTGTTGTTTTAGTGTTCTGGTTGTGCCTATTCTGGGCATTTCCTTTTTCTTTAAAGGCATCAGCCACAATCAAGATTGGTGCCTTATTAGATCTCTCTGGACCTTTTAGCACCCTAGGTGCTACTGCCTTTAAATCCATAAGGTTAGCAGTAGAAAATATCAATCTGCAGGGCGGTATTAAAGGCGTACCTGTTGAAGTACTCGTCTATGACACAGGAGCAGACGAAACTAGATTAGTTGAAGGTGCAACAGAGTTAAAACGACAAGGTGCTGTTGCACTTATAGGGCCTACTGCCGCAAAGAATTGTTTGCTACTACGAAGATTTGCTGAAAATAAAAGAATCCCTCTTATGCTCATTGCTGGCACTTCACCTGTACTTACCTTTTCTGGCATTAAGACGAGGTGGACTTTCTCAACTACATTGAATTTTTCGTCTGAATTAAAGGCCCTGTTTTCTGTTTTTCAAAAGAGAGGGTACCAAAATTTGGGAGTCTTGGTGCAGACCGGGAGTTTTTATAAGGAGTTATTTTTGTGGATAAGGGGATATGCTCCTGAATATGGTCTTCGTCTTGGTTGTGCAGAAGGATTCAATTTGAATCAAGAAGATATATCTGGAAAGGTCAAGTATCTAAATAGATGCGGCCCAGAT
Organism: Deltaproteobacteria bacterium; assembly: GCA_027068235.1. Lineage (GTDB taxonomy): Bacteria > Desulfobacterota > Dissulfuribacteria > Dissulfuribacterales > QOAL01 > JAADCZ01. The sequence continues at coordinate 7,915 of JAMOUE010000131.1, forward strand.
ATTGTCCTTTTTTGGGCAAACAGTCAGGCAAAACCTCTTATTCACGGAATAATGCAATACTTGGATATACCTGTTGGTTTGTCTCATACTTTGTATAGTGCAAATCTTATCCAGCCAGCAAATTCAACTAGTATGCTTGCCTTTGTTGCCATACCTTCTGCATTGGCACCTCCTGGTTTAAAAAGATCCTTATCATTTAATGCAAGAAACTTTCTGAATAGTTGGGGAAATGAGCTAGAAACAATAGGTTTTGAACAAAGGCTTTATGCTGCTCAGGCCTGGGATGGCATCAACGTATTGACCTCTGGTTTGAAGGCAGGAGGTGCGAAGGGACGCAGTAGTTTGAGATATGCCTTAGAAAACTCCGTTAAGGATTATTTTGGTGTAATTGGTAAATTCTCCTATGATAAAAGGGACCACTCTTTTCTAGATCCATCTTCATTGCAGGTTCTTCGTTGTTTTAACGGTCATTGGAGTCTAGTGAGATAAGGTAAGGTCTTACTTGTCAAACAGCCCTTGCTATTGTCAAAGCAAATACCCTTGAGGCTCCTTTTTGCTTTAAAACCTTGGCAATCTCCTCAAGAGTACTGCCTGTAGTCATAACATCATCTACTATTAAAAAATCCTTGTAACCATGAAGAGACTCCACTTTAAAGATGCCTTTCACATTCTTCATCCTTTGTTTCATTGCTAGGTCACTTTGAGGTGGATTATTCACAGTCCTCTCTACCAGATTCGTTTTTATAGCCATATTGACAAATAATCTTTTGGCTATAATTGCAGATTGATTGAACGTCCGCATTCTAAGGCGTTTTGTATGAAGTGGTACCGGAACGATACATAATCTATTGCTTGCGGCTTTTAATTCTATATCCATATCAGAAAAGATTTCTTGAAGTAGCGGTCTAGAAAGCTTGGTAATAGTCCGCAAACAAGAAAGGTCTCCTCGATACTTAAAGCCTTTTATCAGTTGAGCTACTGGACCTTGATAGATAAAGATGGATCTGGCTCTATCAAGTTTTGGGGGGTGTCTTAAACACCTGGCACAGATGTGGTTAACAGTCTTCTTGGAATGAAATGGAATACCACATTTTAAACAAAAAGGAGCCTTTACCCTCTTTATCTTGGCCATGCATGTTTGACATAGGGGCTTTGAGAAAGGAATGGACAGGGCCTTCTCACATGCAGGACAGGAACGAGGAAAGATGAAATCAATGAGCAGGCCTGAAATTTGGCCACATCGTTCAGGCCTGCTCTTAGAAAGCTTCAATAATTTATTAATCCATAGATTCAACAATGCTTTTGGCAAACTCTGAACATTTCACCTCTGTGGCATCTGGAATCTGTCTTGCTAGGTCATAGGTGACCTTTTTCTTTGCTATAGCATTTTCCAGCCCCTTGTAGATAAGGTCTCTTGCCTCTATCCATCCAAGATATTCCAGCATCATGGCACCAGAAAGGATAAGAGAACCTGGATTGACCTTATCAAGACCCGCATATTTGGGAGCTGTCCCATGAGTTGCTTCAAACAGAGCAACTCCGTCCCCAATATTTGCACCAGGAGCCATACCAAGACCTCCAACCTGTGCAGCCAAGGCATCAGACATATAGTCTCCATTCAGGTTTGGCATTGCAAGAACACTATACTCTGCCGGCCTTAACAGTACCTGCTGAAACATGGCATCGGCGATCCTGTCTTTTATTACTATTTTTCCTTCTGGAATCTTACCATTATATTCATCCCAAAGTTTTGCCTCAGAGATTGTAACATCTGCAAACTCTGTTTCGGCAAGCTCATAGCCCCAGTTTCTAAAGGCACCTTCTGTGTATTTCATAATGTTGCCCTTATGGACAAGGGTGACAGAGTCTCTGTTGTTCTCAATGGCATATTTAATAGCCTTTCTCACAAGGCGGAATGTCCCGGTCTTACTGATTGGTTTAATGCCAATGCCAGAATCTGGGCGTATGGTAGCATCAAGTTCTTGTTCTAAGAAGTTTATTACCTTTTTTGCCTCATCACTCTCAGCTGGCCATTCTATACCTGCATAAACGTCTTCGGTATTCTCTCTGAATATCACCATGTTTACCAGTTCTGGACGCTTTACAGGGCTTGGAACGCCACGAAAATACCTTACAGGTCTGACGCATGCGTAAAGATCCAGTACCTGCCTGAGAGTAACATTAAGGCTCCTTATACCTTCACCAACAGGTGTGGTTAGAGGCCCTTTTATGGCAACCACATATTCTGAAATTGCATCAAGAGTTGCTTGAGGTAGATATTCTCCAGTCTTTTCTTTGGCCTTCTCTCCAGCATAGATTTCTTTCCATACCAGTTTGCGTTTACCATTGTATGCCTTTTCCACTGAAGCATCCAACACAAGCTGAGTAGCATACCAAATGTCAGGTCCAATCCCATCACCTTCGATGAAGGGAATGATCGGATTGTCCGGCACATTTATACTTCCGTCCTGATTTATCGTAATCTTTTCCCCTGCCATTTATCTTTCCTCCTTGAATAAAATGGGTGGTGGCTGTGGCCTTGTATCGGGTTTGATAGTATTATTTTAAGCCTTCTACAAGGCCGACACTCTAACTTATTTGTAAAGAGATTTGTAGCAGTTTTTAGTGGGATTAGGCCTTTGAAAACTGCTTTCTTATTAAGACTGGAGGTATTATGCCGACATTAGTTGTAAATCAAGGCGCTCTTGGAGACCTACTTCTTTCCTTGCCTGCGTTTCGTCTTATGAGGAAACACCTTGGCGATTTTACTCTGGCAGGTGATCCGGAAAAGTGTCTGTTTTTAAAAGAAAGTGGAGAAGTCTCTTCTGTGTTTCCCGCAAATTCGGCTGCCTTCGCTCAACTTTATTCTGGCACCATTCCTCCGCATCTGGAGTATTTTGATGATATCTGGTGGTTTACGAGAAGAAGAGGCCTAGTGCCGACTATTTTGATGATGCCAGATTCTCCAAAACAGACCAAAATTGTCTTCACCGTGGATGAAGGACCAGAACAGACGAATTGTTCGTTATTTCAGTTTGATCAGGTAAAGGCAATTTTGGGCGATACAGAGCCCACGTTGCATGAGATGAATCATTCCCTTATTTATGCCAAGCCTCAAGATGAGAAAAAGCAATTTAGATTGGCCATTCATCCAGGTAGCGGAAGCAACAAAAAGAGTTTTCCGCTGCCCCTTTTTACCAATATTGTAGCAAGGCTTCTTGAGATTTCACCAGCATTAGATTGTTGTTTCATAATTGGTCCTGCTGAAAAGGATATGCTTGAAGATGTGGAGGAATTTGCACTAAGGTGGAATGGAAGAGTCAAAATAGCAAGCGGTTTTGATTTGACTGCATTAGCCAATCTCCTTGGAGGAGTAGAGAATTTTTGGGGTAACGATTCTGGGGTGTCTCACTTGGCAGCATGGTGTGGAGCAAGGACCTTTATCAATTTTGGACCAACAAATCCACGGTTATGGACTCCTTCCTCAGGAGAGGTGACAGTGTTTCAATCTAGAGCAACTTGCAGCCCCTGTGGTGACAAATACAGGAGCTGCGAAGAATTAGTCTGTTTGAATCAAATAGAAGAAGATTCGATTTTTGAGACACTACTGGCCGCTTTATAGCAAAAAAACTGTACTGAACTAGACTTAATCTGACACCTTTGCAATTGCAGGTAAATTTGTCTGTCTGATTCTGTCTAACATTTTTTCTTTTACAAGTGACAAAGAATCCAGAAATGTCTGCATGGGAGTTTTCCCAAAGCAATATTTTCCAGAATGCGTCCTTTCTTCATTATACCACTTTATCCAAGTATCTAAATCATTTTGCAATTCCCCAATATCAGTATATATCTTTTTTCTGAAAGCAATTCTATAGAACTCATCAAGGATGGTTTT
>JAMOUE010000132.1 GCA_027068235.1 Deltaproteobacteria bacterium
CCCTCACGGCAGTCTAATTAAAGATCTTTACTGGGGCTTTTCTGCCGCCATGTTAGGGATATCAGGCTTTGAAAGCTCTGCAAACTTCGTTGAAGAGCAGCAACGTGGTGTATTTCCAAAAACCTTGAGAAACATGTGGATTGCTGTAAGCATATTCAATCCACTCATGGCATTTCTGGCCTTGGCAATCGTTCCAATTCCAGAAGTTCGTCACTATATGGCCCACCTCCTCTCACACATGGGAGAGACTGCAGGGGGTGACTGGCTTGCAATGCTTATTTCAGTGGATGCTGCCCTTGTGTTGAGCGGTGCCGTCTTAACCTCCTACGTAGGTGTTACAGGCCTTGTTGAACGCATAACCCTAGATAGGATCTTCCCTGCTTTCTTCTTGAAAAAGAATCGTAGAGGAAGCTCATACCGAATAATCATAGCCTTCTTCCTGCTGTGCGTTTCAATATTGTTTATCACCAAAGGACAAGTAGAGGTTCTGGCAGGGGTTTACACCATATCCTTTCTGTCGGTCATGGCCCTTTTTGCCATAGGTAACATACTTTTGAAGGTGAGAAGAAAATCCCTTCCAAGACCAGAGCGTGCAAGTTGGCCAGCAGTCTTTATTGCGCTCATGGCAGTATTGGCAGCGCTTGTTGGCAACATAATCAAAGAGCCTGAACCTGGGCAGCCTGCCAACATAGTTGTATTTGCAGAATACTTTATTCCTACCATCATGCTTGTAGCAATAATGCTCAACAGGATAGCCTTACTTGAAATCCTTTTGAATTTTATAGAGTTCCTCTTTGTACCAATCCTCAAATTTGTAACAAGAGTCAACCAAAAAATCTATGAGACTATAGATAGGATACAGTCGCAGGAGTTTGTATTTTTTACAAGGGGTGACAATATTGCAAACCTAAATAGGGTGCTCCTCTACATACGACAGAACGAACACACTAAAAAAATAAAGATTGTTACCGTCATGGAGGAAGAAGATAAGGAGCTTCTTGAAAAACTGGAGCAAGACATAGAGTTTCTTAAAAGGGAATACCCTGACATAGAGATAGAATTTGTTAAGATCAAGGGGAAGTTTACTCCAGAACTCATAAAGAAACTTTCCAAGAAGTGGGGCATCCCCATCAACTTTATGTTTATTGGCTCTCCTGGAGACCACTTCCCCTACAGAATAGAGGAGCTTGGCGGGGTAAGACTAATAATCTAAAAACTCATACACTTTATGGGCTAGCCTAAAGTTCATACAGTGTTTCATCAACAGTAGGTGGCAGATATTTCCTTTTTAACCCCTTTATCGTCTTTTTTGTCCCTAAATCTTTCAAGATATCGTCACCTTCAAAAAGGTCTCCCATCTCCTCTTCAATCTTTTCTGGGTCTTCACCTGCCTCCATCCGACTTATTGCCTCCTCAATGTTGCCACCAACCTCAAGTCCCATAGAATCAAAAAGCCTTCTCATAAATTGTGCTGCCTGTCTGGGATCATTTTCATCAATACTTTCCGCCTCAGAGGCAAGCGACATCATTGCACTTTCAAGCTTTGATTCATCAAGATTTGCAAGAGGGTTGTCATCTTCAGGCTCGCTACGATTCTTAGATATGGCAAAGATAGACATCTTTTTTTCAAGTTCTGGTCTTCCACACTTTGGACAAGACGGCTTTTTATCCACATTAATCCTGCGTGAAAAAAAGTTGAATATGGTGTGGCAATCAGAACAATAGAATTCATATATAGGCATAACTAGTTATCCTCCTTACAAAATTTCTGTACCAAGCATATTCTTAAATGAATTGATTAATCATTCAGGATGCGCATCTCAAGGTTTTATTCGTTTTTTTGTTAATATCACAACAAATTATGAATTTTTTTATTTTTTACTAAATAACACTTTATTATTCATGAAAGCTAAGATAAAATAAGCAGGCCATCCAAAGATGACTTGATTCACACTTAGGGGAGGCGGGAATCTTTTATTTCCATTCCTTAGATCGGATCTGTTCTCTTTGGAAAATCTTTATTAGTTTTTGAAAGGAGCACTACTTTAAATGGCAGAAGGAAAGGTTAAATGGTTCAATGACAAGAAGGGGTATGGTTTTATCGAGATCGAAGGTGAATCTGATGTCTTTGTACACTATTCTGGTATAAAGTCAGATGGTTTCAAGTCTCTCAAGGAGGGTGAATCTGTTACCTTTGATATTGAGGAAACCAGTAGGGGGCCTCAGGCAGTAAATGTTGAAAAATCTAACTAACAAGTAAAAAATTGGTGCCCCGTTCATCTGGGGCACCTTCCCAATACCTATCCACTATCAAATATCAAACTAGTTCAATACCTCTGAACTAAAATCTTTTTTAAATATCATCTTCCAGCCAGAAAAGAAGGCTTATCAACAATTAACCGACCCGACTGTATAAAAGGTGCTATAGTTCTATACTCAACAGGCCTTATGCGGCATCTGATTCCAAGAGACTCCAAAAACAGGTCTTCCGTATCTCTTATCCAGTTATGAAGTTTAGGCAAGCTACCAGTAAAAAAGGATTCATTAATAGCTACAGGTATATCAACCTTGGTTAGATGCTTACTTTTTCCAAGGACGATCAAAAAGGAAAGATCCTGTCCATTAGTTGCCTGTCGTATAAGATTTTTTACATGGTCAGGAGAGATCTTCACTCCTCTAACCACTACAATATTGTCACACCTTCCAACTACCGGACTCATGCGCCATGTAGTCCTGCCACATGCGCAGGTATCAGTATCCAGACTCGTGATATCACCTGTCCTGAAGCGCAATAGAGGGTTGGCTCTTGCTGTCACAGTGGTAATGACAAGCTCTCCCTTTTGGCCTGGCGGTAAAACATCGAGTGTTTCTGGATCAATTATCTCAGGTATGACATGATCAAGGGCAAGGTGAAGACCGTGTTTTTCATGACATTCATAGGCCATAGTAGGACCACACGCCTCAAAGATCCCATATGCT
>JAMOUE010000133.1 GCA_027068235.1 Deltaproteobacteria bacterium
ATTTTCCTGCTTGAAAAGGCAGTTGAGTATGGGGCAGATTTTGTTGACATTGAGTATGCAACTGAAAAATCGTTAAGAGACAGGATCATAAGAGTTGGTGCGAAGTATGGCACAAAGGTTATCCTTTCTCATCACGATTTTGAAAAGACTCCATCTGAAACGGAACTGTTAAGGCTCTTTGACAATATAGCGTCTGAAGATTCACAGGTTATTAAAATAGTTACCTATGCTTCTGATAATCTTGATTTTTTAAGGCTTTGTCCTCTCTATGCAAAGGCAAGGGAACGAGAAAAGGAGCTCATCGCCTTTTGTATGGGAAGGCAAGGCTGTTACAGTAGGATTTACTCCATAAATCTTGGTGCCCTTTTGACCTTTGCTTGTATTGAACGTGATCTATCTTCAGCTCCTGGGCAGATTCCAGCCAAGGATATGAGGGATATACTGTTACGAATGGATGCTGTTTGTGATTGTAAGGGTTAACAGATCTACATGACGATACTCTTGACAAACGATGACGGAATACATGCGTTGGGCCTTTGTGCACTTTATGAGGCGTTAAGATCAGAAGGATTTGATGTCTCAGTTGTGGCTCCTGATAGTGAAAGGAGTGCAGTTGGTCATGCAATAACGCTTTCTGATCCAATAAAGATAAAACCAGTTTTTGTAGCAGGTGATCAGTTCGGTTGGGCTATTAATGGCACACCTGCAGACTGCGTAAAGCTTGCAGTTAACGCATTACTTGATAAGAGGCCAGATTTGGTGGTGTCAGGCATAAACAGAGGGGCAAATACTGGTATAAATGTCCTTTACTCAGGTACTGTATCGGCTGCAACAGAAGCTGCGATACTTGGTATTCCCTCCATTGCAGTCTCTATAGATAGCTTTCATGACCACGATTATTGTTATGCTGCATTTTTTATTGTGGAACTTATAAATAGCCTGATTGGCAAGCAGACAGGGTGTTTGTCGTTGAATGTAAATGTTCCAGCGCTTCCGGCAAATCGTATAAAAGGAGTAAAAATAACCAAACAATGTACTAATCATTTTCAAGAAAGATTTGAAAAAAGGATAGATCCAAGAGGAAATATCTATTATTGGCAATGTTCTTCCAATATTGATTGGATAAAGGCCAAAGATACAGATATCTATTGGTTAAAAAATGGTTTTATCACTATTACACCAATTAAATTCGATTTGACTCATTATCAATGTTTAGAAAAGCTCCACAATTTTTTTCAAGATATTTCATCATAATTCCTTTAACTATTTGTTATTCTTAGCCTTGACATAAATGTAAGCCTCCTATAGCCTTAAATAAATGCTGCTATTGGGAGGTAAATATGGCTAGGAAGAGGAGTAGACCCTATACCACAGAAGACGTGGAATTTGTTCATCAACATTATGCTGAGATGACAGCAAGTGAAATTGCTGAAAAGCTCGGCATAAGCAAATTCCAAGTGTCAAAGATTGTCAGTGAACTTAGAAAGCATATAGATCTTCCTAAGAAAACTGCTAAACGCCCAAATCCAATTATTGAATACCTGAAGGCTAAAGGGTTACCAGTAAAGGATGAAGAGGTCAAAATGGTAAAGAAATCTGTGGGGAGGGGAAGAAGAAAGAAATCTTAAAAACAAGAGATTTCGCTTTTGTAAAGACAAACAACATAACAGTTGTTTGTCTTTTTTTATTTGTGCTAAATTATATTGATTGTAATAGTTGTAGAATGTAAGTGAAGTGGGATGCAAATCATGAAAATCAACAGCTATAGTTTTGGTAGAATAACAGTTAATGGAAAGGAATATACTGGAGATATAAAAATAATAAATGGAACTGTAAAACCTAATTGGTGGAGAAGACAAGGGCATCTCCTCCAGCTCGAAGATATTGACGATATTGTGGAGGCTTCACCAAAGGTGCTTGTGGTTGGAACAGGCTCTGCAGGTGTGATGCGTATAGATCCTCAAGTAGAGGAACAGCTTTCTAATCTTGGAATAAGGCTTGAGGCAGCCAGGTCTGCACAGGCGGTTGAGCTTTTTAACCGTCTTGTAGATGAACTTGGGCCTGATAAAGTGAGCCTTGCCATTCATCTTACATGTTAAAATTTCCTGCCTTTTTGGTTGCTGGCACCAAGAGTGGGTGTGGTAAGACCAGTATGGCCCTTGGACTGATGGCGGCCTTTACCAGGCGAGGTCTAAGGGTAGCGCCATTCAAGACAGGTCCTGACTTTATTGATCCTGGATTTCACAGTCTGATTTGTAACAGACCTAGTCACAACCTGGATGGATGGATGATGCCAGAGGCAGCCATCAAAGAGGTCTTTTGCCAGGGCTTAAAGGGTTGTGATTTGGCAATAATTGAAGGAGCAATGGGACTTTTTGATGGTGCTCCAGGAATTGCTGATAAAGGTTCGGCTGCGCATATTGCAAAGATCCTTGGCGTGCCAGTTGTACTTGTTGCCGATGGCCAAGGCATAGGCAGAAGCATAACTGCAATGGTTAAGGGTTATATCGAATATGACGAAGGCCTAAACGTTATAGGTGTAATAGTCAATAAGGCTGGAAGTCAAAAACATAAGGTGATACTCGAACAGGCCCTTTGCGAACTTGAGGTTCCCTTAAAGGCAATTGTGCAAAGAGATAAAAAAGTTGTGCTGCCATCCAGGCATCTTGGGCTTGTGACCGTTGTGGAGCATAGTGGCTGGGACAGACAAGTGCACGGTCTTTGCGACCTTGTAGAACATCATGTGGATCTTGAACTGTTAATGGAAATCCTCAAAAAAAGTGGCCCTGACCTTTCCACGCTTAGTCCTGACCAGAGTAAGGCTTGGCATGGTTATAACGTTTCCAATAGGATGTACGCCACTCCAAAGATAGCCGTTGCCCGCGATAAAGCCTTTTGTTTTTACTACGAAAGAAACCTTGAGATATTAAGACGGTTTGGTGCAGAAC
>JAMOUE010000134.1 GCA_027068235.1 Deltaproteobacteria bacterium
TATAATAGAATCGCATTACCAAGATAGAGTTTGTTTGGAATATCGATCTATTCTAAGATGATAACGTTTTTTGCGTTTAAAAGCACAAGACAGGTGGAGCCAATGAATAGAATAGTATTGACTGTGGCAGGTTCTGATCCTTCAGGTGGAGCAGGCATCCAACAAGACATGAGAGTTTTTACATGCCTTGGCCTGTATTCCTGTGCTGCAATAACTGCAATTACTGTGCAAAATACAAAGGGAGTCAAAAGGGTCTGCCCAGTAGAAGGCAAGTTGTTGCAAGAGCAAGTGGAAGCTGTGCTTGAAGATATTGATGTTGGAGGAATCAAGGTTGGTATGCTTGCAACTAAAGAGAATGTAGAGAGTTTGGCCACTGCATTTTATGAAAAAAGGGAGGCATGGATAGTGGCAGATCCTGTAATGCGTTCCAAGAATGGCGCCGTTCTCCTAGATGATGCTGCTTGGCACTCTTACGAGGCCAACCTTCTTCCCCGGATTGATATATTGACACCGAATCTTCAAGAAGCCTCGGTTATAAGCTCTATGGATATTGGCTCAATTGAAGAAATGGAAAAGGCCGCCAGAATTATTTATCAGAAGATGGGGCGGAAAAGGATTTCTTTAAATGACTATGGTGTTTATTTGAAAGGTGGCCACTTGGAAGACCCTGATAAGAGCGTGGATATCTTCTACTTTGACAATAAAGCCATCTATTTGGTGGGTAATAGAATAGATAACATTCATACCCATGGAACAGGCTGCGCCCTTTCTTCGGCGCTATGTGGCTATTTGAGCATGGGCAAGCCTCCAGAGGTTGCTGCACGTCTTGCCAAGGAGTTTGTAAGTAAGGCTATAGAGGCTGGTTTCCAGCTTGGCAAGGGGATAGGTCCGGTTAATCCACTTGCTTTTTTAAAATTTCAAAATAGACTTTACTGAATCGTTATTCAGTATTAAAAGGTATATTACTTTATACGAGGGGATTTGCTTTATTCTCTAAGTGACATTAATCACATTATTTCCTGGTTCTGGAAATAACAAACATCATTTCTACCCTATTAATAAGGAGGTTAAGAAAAATGGCAGTTTATGTTCTCGGTCACAAAAGTCCTGACACAGATTCAGTAACAGCGGCAATAGCCTTTGCCGAGCTTCAGAAGATGCTTGGTGTAGATGCTGTTCCTTGCAGACAGGGTGAGTTAAATCCTGAGACAAAGGTTGTTCTTGAAAAGTTTGGTTTTGCTGAACCAGAGCTTAGGACTGATGTAACAGGCGAAAAATATATGCTGGTTGATCATAGTGATATCAAGCAGGCTCCAGACAACTGGGATAAGGGTGAGCTTATGGCAGTTGTGGATCATCACAAGATTGGTGATGTTACCACACCAAATCCCATTCTTTTTGTTGCCATGCCAGTTGGTTGCACCGGTACAGTTCTTTATACCCTCTACAAAGATGTATTTAAGAAAGACATTCCTGCAAATGTAGCCGGCCTTATGATGTCAGCTATCTTGAGCGATACAGTGCTGTTTAAGTCTGCAACTTGTACTCCTGAAGACAAGGCAGCAGCAGAGGCACTTGCCAAGATCGCAGGTGTTGATGATATGATGGCCTGGGGTATGGAAATGGCAAAGGCCAAGAGTGCCGTTGATGGCGTATCTCCAAGGGATCTTGTCTTCCGTGATTACAAAGACTTTGACATGAGTGGCAAGGCAATTGGTATTGGCCAGTTGGAGCTTGTTTCCTTGGATCTTGTTGACAATATTAGGGATGATCTCTATGCAGAACTCGAGAAGATCAAGGCAGAGAAAAATGCCCACAGCATTTTCCTTATGCTTACAGATATTATGAAAGAGGGAACCGATCTTATGGCAGTAACAGACGATCCTTCCATTGTTGAGAAGGCCTTTGGTGTAAAGCTTGAGGGCAAGTCTGTTTGGCTTCCTGGTGTAATGAGCCGTAAGAAACAGATGGTTCCAAATCTGGAAAAGGCCTGTGCATCCTAAGACAGGTTAGATATGAAAATTGTTTTGGGCCGGTTGAATGACCGGCCTTTTTTGATTAAGGAAAATTAGTCCTTGAGATATATCTGATGTTATAATTAATTTTGGGCGTAGGATATTTTGATGCCTGCCAGCCTTTTAGATGTTTCATTGGCAAGTGATTAAAGATTAACTAAGCAAGGAGGTGATATAATGACCCCTGAAGTAGACGAACTTTTTACTGATGGTCAGTTCAAGTTTATGGATGAAGAATATGACGAGGCAATAGAGGTGTTTAGCAAGGTTATTGAGCTTGAACCAGGCTTTGCCAAGGCCTATCAGGCACGTGCTATTGCCTATTTGAGAAAGGGTGAAAATGACAAGGCGTTAGAGGATATCACCAAGGCCATAGAGGTGGAGCCTGAAAATCACCGGTTTCATTATCACAAGGGGGCAATTCACCTCAAAAATAACGAGCTTGATGAAGCCGTTGAGGCATTGTCACGAGCCATTGACCTTGCCCCTGAATATGCTCCTGCCTATTTTTTGAGAAGCGAGGTCTTTGATAAGCTTGGAGAAGAAGAGGCAGCGGCTGCAGATTTCAATAAGGCAGACGTTCTTAGAAAAGAACAGACACATGCCAGTAAGATTGTAGATTTTTGGCGATAGATAAATGGCCGGCAAAGGATAGATAATGGATTTGCCGGCCAAAGTTATTTATTATTACCCATCCTAGAATTTGTATCCCAAAGAAAAATATACCGCAAAGGGGTTTACTTTCTTTTTGCTGTATATTCCAGGAACCTGATAACGTTGATTGAATAGGTTCTTGATGGCAACCTGGGCATCAAGATGCCTAAAAAAGACATCCTGATAAATTCCAGTCAGATCTGTGGTCCACATATTAGTGCTTGAGAACTTTTCAGTTCCTTTGTTGTAATAGCCGGTTGCAGAACTTGCATAGTT